>JBMYTY010000313.1:0-2909 GCA_049604855.1 Gammaproteobacteria bacterium
GTTCCGGGGCGATCACGCGGGCGAGTTATCTGGAACTTCTGGGGCGGACGATCACCCGTGTCCGGCGCGGTTCAGGACGCCTTAAACAGACTCTGGTCGAGTCCAGCTTTGATGCCTGGACCCGCTTTTACAAGCAAGATGAGAACGCCCCCAACGCGATCGTCAGCTATTACACCAAAGGCGCTTTGGCTGCCCTGTGTCTGGATCTGACGCTGCGCGCGGAAACGGGGGGTGCCCACACGCTGGACGCGGTGATGGCGGAGCTGTGGCGTCGCCACGGCGAGACGGGGATCGGTGTTCCCGAGGAAGGCGTGGAGCGCGTGGCGGCCGAGGTCAGTGGTTTGGACCTGGAGGGATTCTTTGATGCCCTGTTGCGCGGGACGGGAGAGCCCCCCCTGGAGGCCTTGTTGGAGGGTGTGGGGGTGACCTTGAGTTGGCGTGCCGCGACCGGCTCCTCGGATCCGGGGGGCAAGGTGGCGGATCGGGTGCCGACCGCCGTGTTGGGGGCGCGGGTGGTGGACGAGAGGGGTGAGGCCCGTTTGGCCTCGGTGTTCGAGGGTGGTGCGGCCCACCAGGCCGGTTTGTCGGCCGGTGACCTGGTCATCGCCCTGAACGGCCTGCGTGTGAGCGGTGCGAATCTGGAAGAACGGGTGGCGATGTTCGAGCCGGATGAACGTTACGAGTTGCTCGCCTTCCGCCGGGACGAATTAATGCGTTTCGAGGTTCAAGCAAGGGCGCCTGCCTTGGATACCGCGGTTCTGCTTCTTCGGGAGGATGCCGATACCCAGGTGCTGGATGCTTGGCTGGGCCGTGATCGTTCCGAGTAGGGCGTGCGAAGGGGGGTTCCGTCGTGAGCGGGACCCTCAGGACCGCCAGGGACGACGTCGGTAGGTCAGCGCTTCGGACAGGGCCGCGATGCTGATGCCGTCCTCGCCGCCCAGGTCGGCGATGGTTCGGGCGAGGCGCAAGACCCTGTGGTAACCCCGGGCGGACAGGCCGAGTCGGCTGACCGCTTCGGCCAGCAATCGTCGCCCGTTGCCGGGCAATGGGCAGTGACGATCGACCTGGCTGGGACCGAGCCTGGAGTTGATCATGCCCTGACGCCCGATCTGGGTGGAGCGTGCGTGGACGACCCTGGAGCGGACCGTTCGGCTGTCCTCCCCCCGTCCGTCCCCGCCAAGCTCCTGGGGGGTGATCCGGGGTAGCTCGACCAACATGTCGATGCGATCCAGGAAGGGCTCGGAGAGCCGCTGGCGGTATCGCTGTTCCTCCTCCGGGGTGCAATCGTCGCCCCGGGGGCAGGGATTCATGGCGGCGATCAATTGGAAGCGTGCCGGGAACTCCGCCTGTTGGGCTGCACGGGAAATGGTGATATGGCCGTTCTCCAAGGGCTCGCGCAGCACCTCCAGCACCTTGCGATCGAATTCCGGTAGCTCATCCAGGAACAGGATGCCGTTATGGGCCAATGAAACCTCGCCGGGCTTTGGGGTCGAGCCGCCCCCGACCAGGGCGACACCGGAGGCGGTGTGGTGGGGGCTTCGGTATGGCCGCTGTCGCCAGCGGCTGAAATCCAGGCCGTGGTCGCTGATGGACGCGATGGCCGCCGACTCGATGGCTTCCTCTTCGGAGAGCGGAGGAAGCAGGCCCGGTAGACGGGTCGCAAGCATGGTTTTCCCCGTTCCCGGAGGGCCGAACATGAGCAAGGAGTGTCCACCCGCGGCGGCGATCTCGAGGGCGCGTTTGGCGTGATGTTGGCCATGCACCTCGCGCAGGTCCGGGCCATCCGGATCAGCGTCCGACCTGGGGAGTGAAGGACCCGGCGGGAGCGGGGCTTCGCCGTTCAGGTAGGCACAAACGCTGAGCAGGGATTCAGCGGTGAGGACCCGGGCATCCTTCACGAGCGCGGCTTCACCCCCGTTTTCGCGGGGGGTGACAAGGGTGCGGTCGCATGCACGGATCGCCAAGGCGGCGCTCAGCGCACCGCGAACCGGTCTGACATCTCCACCCAATGAGAGCTCGCCAAGGAACTCGTGATCGCGCAGGGCCGTGGATTTGATCTGTCCGGACGCGGCCAGGATGGCAATGGCGATGCCGAGGTCAAAGCGTCCGCCGGTCTTGGGCAGGTCCGCGGGTGCGAGGTTGACGGTGATGCGTCGTTGCGGGAAGTCGAAACCGCTCACTTGCAAGGCGGCGCGCACGCGGTCCTTGCTCTCTTTTACCGCTGTTTCCGGCAGCCCGACTATGGAGAAACCGGGGAGCCCACCGCCCAGGTGCGCTTCAATCTGAATGGCGGGCGCGCGGATCCCCGCTTGGGCCCGGCTATGGACTGTGGCCAGGTTCATGGCATCCGTGCCTCCCGAGTTGAGGAATCAATCCGATGGTTTGGCCGATGGTTTGGATTCCAGTTGCGTCAGCCGGTCCTCCAGCGCCCGCAGCTGGGCGCGGGTGCGCTCCAGAACGGCTTGTTGAACATCGAACTCCTCCCGGCTGACGAGATTCATGTGCTGCAGAGCGGCGTCCAGCGAAGCCCGCAGGGCACGATTGAAGTCGTCGCCAAGTTGATTGATGCCGGGGGGTAGAGCGGCGCTGATGCGCTGCGTCAGTTCTTCGAGAATCCTGGCGTCCATAGCTGAGGCTCCGGGAGGCCGCGAGAAATCGTGGCGGTGGGATAACGGGAACCATGGTAGCAGCAGCGGGTAGTGATGATGTTCCCTTCGCCACATGCACCGATATGGTGCACCAATGCGGTGCGTGGCACGGTTTGGGGGTGCCCATCTTGGTGCGTTCGGGTTTTCCAGTGCTTGCTGGAACTGGTGCTAAGGATCTGAAAAAGAACGAAAAAAATCTTTGGCACGGTACGTGATAGGAGCCTGCGTATCCGCGATGCAACGACATCGTTCGGGTAGCAC
>JBMYTY010000314.1:0-2908 GCA_049604855.1 Gammaproteobacteria bacterium
ACCGCCGACTCGAACATGTTGTGCTCACCATCCACACGCAGCACGGGCACCTTCTCCATGGGCGATACCTCGTGGAACCACTCCGGGGGCTCATCCAGGTTGATGTAGGTGATGTCGTAATCGATGCCGTGATGCTTGAGGGTGATCACGGCGCGCTGCACGAAGGGGCAGAGCTTGAAGCTGACGAGTTCCAGACTCATGGGGACTCCTGGAGGGTGTTCCGCGCGGAAAGTGTCGGGGCGGGATTTGCGAGCACCCCGGATCGACACCTTCGGAATCTGCCGAAACCGGGACGTCGAAGCGGGGATGGGCGGGGGGCGCAAATGGTAGGATGAACCACCCGGATGAACCAGTATCCGCGAACAGGAAAAGAACTCATGAAACCCGGCTGGAAAGACTTTCTCGTCCACAACGGCGCTGAACTCGAGGATTTCACCGTTGCATCCTTCGGCAATCCCGAGCGCGAGTTGCGCGCCGCGGTGGGCGGAAATGTGTTCTGCGATCTTTCCCACTACGGCCTGATTTCGGCCGTCGGCGGAGACAAGGTCGACTTTCTACAGGGACAACTCACCAACGACGTCAGCGCCGTCAGCGAGTCGCACAGCCTGCTCGCCGCTTATTGCACCCACAAGGGCCGTATGTTGGCCAATTTCCGGCTGTTCGGCGGTGGTGACGTCATCTATCTGCACCTGCCGCGCGAGCTGCTCGAGCCCGTTCTCGCCCGTCTGCGCATGTTCGTGCTCATGTCCGATGTCACCCTCGAGGACGCCAACGACGCCTTGGTGCGGGTGGGCCTGGTGGGCCCCGATGCCGAAGAGGAACTGAAATCCGCCATCGGTGCCGCGCCGGAAAACGTGGGCGATGTGGTCAAGGGTGCTGACGTACGTGCCATTCGCGTCGCCGGTCGGGAAAACCGCCCGCGCTACGAGATCTACGGCGAACTCGACGCCATGACCCGACTCTGGTCCAAGCTGAACGTGAATTGCGCGCCAGTCGGCGCCGAGGCATGGCGCCTGTGGGAAATCCTGTCCGGCACTCCCACGGTCTACGAAGCGACCAGCGAAGCCTTCGTGCCGCAGATGGCCAACATGGCCCTGGTGGGTGGCATCAGCTTCAACAAGGGCTGTTACACGGGCCAGGAAGTGGTCGCGCGCATGCAGTACCGCGGAGAACTCAAACGGCGCATGTACCTGTTGCGCACGGATGCCGGCAACGGCGCCCCGGGCATGGAAATCTACAGATCAGACAAGGGCGGCGCCGTGGGCAAGGTGGCGGACGCGGCCCGTCACCCGGACGGCGGGCAGGCACTGCTGGCGGTGATCCAGATCTCCGCTGAGGAGACTGACCTGCGACTCGGCGCCCAGGACGGCCCGGAGTTGCGCATCGCGCCCCAGCCCTACCCCTTCACCACACCCGAATCCTGAACTACCGTCGCTGATCCGGTCATGTCGGCGTGCCGGGTGCGCTCCTTGGGTGGCCCGCAATGATGCGTCGACCGTTTCGCGCCCCGCCGCCGGTGCTCCATGCCCAAAACCCTCGTCCTGGCGTCCACCTCGCCCTTCCGTCGCTCCATCCTCGAAAAACTCGGATATCCCTTTGAGACCTTTGCCCCCGAGGTCGATGAAAGCCGCCACGCGGACGAGGACGCGGACACCCTTGTCGCCCGCCTTGCCGAGGCCAAGGCACGTGCCGCTACCGGGCATTTTCATGATGCCCTGGTCATCGGATCCGACCAGGTTGCCGTCATCGACGGCCGCATACTCGGCAAACCCCACGAACACGAACGCGCCATGGAACAACTGCGCGCGGCCAGCGGTAGGCGCGTCACCTTCAAGACCGGGCTGTGCCTGTTCAACACCGCAACCGACCAGGCGGAAACCATCGTCGCGCCCTTCGACGTCCAGTTCCGCGTACTGAGCGATGCGGAGATCGATGCCTATCTACGCCGGGAAGAGCCCTATAACGCGGCAGGCAGTTTCAAATCAGAAGCCCTGGGCATCACCCTGTTCGAGGGCCTGTACGGCGACGACCCCAACACCCTCATCGGCCTGCCGCTGATTCAACTCAACCGCATGCTGCGGGCGCAGGGACTGAATGTGCTGTTGGATTCATAGGCGGGACGGGAACCGGCTGCGCCGCTCGCATCGAGATGCTCACCCCACGCCCTGTTCAGGGCCTGGTGCTGAAATGCGCCACCGATCCCGCTACGTGTCTGGAGTACAGATCTCGATCTGACCGCGCGCAGCGCGTTTCCGCTTTGGGATGGCGGCTACGCCGCTCGCAAGGAGATGCGTACTCCACGCCCTGTTCAGGGTCGGGAGCTGAATCGCAGCGGCGATCCCGCCCGATAATGTCGGCTGGGAATCAATTCGCGATGATGGTGACCTTCAGGCCATCCAGATCGCCGTTGACACCGATCTGGCAGGCCAGGCGTGAGCTGCCTTCCCGGTAACCGGAGGTCTGGGTCAGCAGACCGGTCTCGCATTCACCCATGGGCGGCAGGAAGGGCTCGAAACCATCCGCGAGGTGTACGTGGCAGGTGGCGCATTTGCAGTTGCCGCCACAGCGGGCTTCCATATCGTCGAATCCGGCCCCGGTGATGGCCTGCATCAGTGTGTCGCCGTCTGTGGCGTCAATGGTGCGTGTGTCGCCGAACACGTCGGTCACGGTGATCTGGGTCATGGTCTTGCCTGTTGATGGAGTCAAAAACGCGCCGCATTCTGCCACCGATCCGTGCACGACTCAGCCCCTGCAAAGATACGGTCGTGCTCCACCGGGGCACTGACGGGATCAGCCCCGAATCACCCCAAGATCAGCCCCAAAATCAGCCTCGGATCAACTCTTGAGCAAACGCCAGCGCGCCTGCAGCCCGGCCAGATCGACCTCCACGCATTCGACGCGTACCGAC
>JBMYTY010000315.1:0-2899 GCA_049604855.1 Gammaproteobacteria bacterium
TCGAGAGCGAAAGCGCCCGCGCCCTGGTGTTGAATGAGCGAGGCAGCCTGGTGGTCGACCGGATCGCCCCGGATGATGCCGTCATGCGTCTGGTGGGTGGGCCGAATCACCGCTTCTACGTGGAGTCGGACGGAGACGATTCGGACATTGACGGGGAGACTTTTGGCGAGGGGCATTCCGGGCGCCGCTGGTTCGATCAGGCCACCTGGCGCATCGAGATCCAGCCGGGCGCGGCGCGCGCGTCGGATCGGTTCCTGGTGGTGTTGAGTCCCGGTCTGAGGGCTCCGCGTACGGGCGAGGTCACAGCCTACCGTCCGGATGGTGGCTTGGGTTCGGGCTTCGTGACCCCCACGTCCATGGTGTACGCGGTTGATCGCGGCGACTACCGGATCGATGTGAACCCGCCGGGTGAGCAACGTCTGCTCTACGTGATGGGGCTGTTGCCGGGGACACTGGTCCGGCTTGTGGGGCAATCGGAGCCCCTGTTGGCTGATGACACCGGGATGCTGGTGGTTCCCCTGGCCGGTGTGCCTGTGACGCTGGACTGGGGGCGCTGAGGGTCATCAGCGCGGTGGGTCGCGATGGGCCAGAGGTATGCCCGGGGCATTCGTTCTCGTTCAGCCGGGCAGGAATGCGCTCCCCCGCGGACCCTCCAGGCGTTGCATGGGGTGACCGTAGAGCCGGGCAAGGTTGTCTTCGGTGATGACGTCCGCGCTGTTGCCTTCGAGCCAACAACCGTCGCCGAAGAGCAACAGGGTCCGATTGCAGAACCGTAAGGCCAGGTTGACGTCGTGCAGGCTCATCAGCGTGCAGGCTCCGGATTGTCCGAGGTGGGCATCCAGGGCCTCCAGAATCTGCACCTGCTGGGCCGGATCGAGGTGATTGGCCGGTTCGTCCAGCAACATGACCTGGGGCGACTGGGTGATCAGCGTGGCGATGGCCAAACGCTGGCGTTCGCCCCCCGACAGATGATCCGTGTCGCGGTCTTCCATGCCGGCCAGCCCGACGGTGGCGAGTGCATCCCGGGCAATGCGGGTGTCCTCCGGACCCTCCCAGGACCAGGGACTCAGATGGGGGTGGCGTCCCATGAGGGCGGTTTCAAGAACACGGGTGGGAAGTCCTCCATCGTTGTCCTGGAACAGCAGTCCGAGATGCCGGGCCGCCTCGCGGCGGGGCCATCGATCCAGCGCGGTTCCGTGCAGCTCGATGGTGCCGGATCGCGCCGGCCCCAGGCCCGCCAGGGTATGCAGCAAGGTGGTCTTGCCGCTGCCATTGGCGCCGATCAGTGCAACGCGATCACCCGGCCCGAGGTTCAGGTCAAGCCCGCTGCACAGGACCTTGCCCGGGACCCCGGTCTCCAGCTTCTCGCATCGGAACAGTGTGGGTGTGCTCACAGCCTTACCGCTCCCCGGCGACGACGCAGTAGCGCCAAGAAGATGGGGACCCCGACCAGTGCCGTGACGACCCCGACGGGCAGTTGTCGGGGCGCCAGCAGGGTACGTGCCAGGGTGTCGGCAAGTATGACCAGACCACCACCGGCCAGCAGGCTGGCCGGGAGCAGCAGGCGATGGTCCGGGCCGACCGTGAGCCTGAGCAGGTGTGGGGTGATCAGGCCGACGAATCCGATGCTTCCAGCCAGGGTCACGGCCGCCGCCGTCAGCAGTGACGCGCATACATACACCATCATGCGCAGGGGCGGGACCGGGACCCCCAGGGCCGAGGCGCGCAGTTCGCCCTGGGCGAGGAGGTTCAGGTTACGTGCCCGCAGCAGGGGGGGAAGGGTGGCAAGCACCAGCACCCCGGTCATCCAGCCCGGGCCGTCGGTCAGCGAGAGATCGCCCATCAGCCAGAACACCATACCCCGCAAGCGGTCGTCCGGACTGATCGCCAGCATCAGGTTGATCACGGCGCCCCAACCGGCGGCGATGACCACGCCGGTGAGCAGCAATCGTGGCGGACTCCAATCGCCCCCGGAACGGGCCAGGCCGAAGACCAGGACCATGGTGCCGAGGGCGCCGGCGAAGGCACCCATGGGCATCCAGACCGCACCCAGTCCGAGCAATACGCAGCCCAGGGCGCCCACCGCCGCACCACCACTGACCCCCAGTACGAAGGGATCGGCGAGTGGGTTGCGGAGCAATACCTGCATCAACACCCCGGCCACCGCGAGCAGGGCGCCGGCCACGAACGCACTCATGGCTCGATCAAGACGAAGATCGAGGATGTAGGTGATGTTGCCCGGTGCGTCTCCCGCGAGGTAGCGCGAGATATCGGCGAGGCCCGTGTCCGCGCTTCCACTGCTCATCGCCACCAGAAGGCAGAGCCCGTCCAAGAGGACGAGAACGGTGAGCAGGACCGTCAGGCGGGGCATGACGGGCCGCACCCGGTGAGACGCATGGCGAAACGGTCAGCCGTGCAGCAGATCATTGAGGGCGTAGTAGTTGACCGGGTCGCCCGGTTCCAGGGTGCATCCCTCGGCTATTTCCGCTAGGCCGTGGGCCCAGGCGACCGAGGAAAGGACGTCGGAACCCTGGCGGGGGAAGGGGATCGCCCGCGTGCTTCCGTGTTCGTCCGTTTGCAACCGGACACGCAGCAACTCGCGGCGTGGTTGCGCCTTCGGCCAGGCAAAGCCACTGGCCACTCGGAGCGGAGTGGGGACCACGTGGCGTGCCCCCATCATCCGTAGCAGCACGGGCCTCGCCAGCCAGAGAAAGGTGACGAAGACCGATACCGGGTTGCCCGGCAGCCCCATGAATACCGCGTCATCGACACGGCCATGGGCAAAGGGTTTGCCGGGTTTGACGGCAATGCGCCAGAGGTCGAGTTCACCGGCCTGCTCCACGGCGGCCTTCACGTGATCTTCCTCACCCACGGACATTCCCCCCGAGGTCATGACCAC
>JBMYTY010000316.1:0-2897 GCA_049604855.1 Gammaproteobacteria bacterium
GGTCTATGCGCCAGGTGCCATCGGCTTCTTCCTCGAAACCGTGATCACCGAGGTAATCCCTGACCAGGGCGTTCTTCTGGGTGGGCAGGTGCTCGGCGCGTACCTCGCGCACGCCCTCCTCAGCGAGATGATCGAGCACGGCGTACAGGAAGGCCGACTCCGCCATGCGGCCGATCACCCTGCAGGACATAAGCAGGGTGTCGATCATGGCCATGGCACCACCAGAGCGGCGTGTCAGTACCAGCCCCACGACGCCGCTGTCTCCAAATACATCCGCCAGGGAAAAATGCATCACCCGCCAGTCGGGCGAGCGGATCATGTCCTCGATCTCCTTCTCGCTGTAACGGCGCGTGGTGAGATTGAACTGGTTGGTCTTCTGTGTGAGCTGCGCCAGACGTTTCACATGCGCGGCGTCGTCCACACCGATGGTCATGCGCAGCTCCAAGGATTTGAGATAGTCCGCGAGGTCACCGCCACCGGCCCCCATATCGTCCTGCAATGCGCGACGTTGGCGCTCCTGAACGTACATCTGGGTCTTGCTCATGTCCTCGGCGGTCAGGCTGCTCACCTCGAGCCGCGCCACCTGTTCCAGGCAGCGGGGCACATCAACCACCCGCTTGGGCACCTGGATCACCTCGACCATGGGCAATTCATGGCGCACGGCCGCGCATTCGTAGTCGCTGTCGTCGACGAAGATGAAGGAATCAATCCCCAGGTTCAGCTCCTTCGCCATGGAGGACAGGTTCTCCGGCTTGGTGACCCAGTTCACCCGTTTCGCGGCAAAGTCGGAATCCTTCAGCACGCAATGGGGATGCTCGTTGAGGATCTGGTCCACATCCTCCGGATTGTTCTTGCTGCACAGAACCAGGATGAAGCCGCGTTGCTTGTACTCAAGCAGACGTTTCTGGAAGTCCACGAACAGATTGCCCGGGTACTCGGGCCCCAGGGCGATACCCGTGGGACCGTCCTCACCGACCACGCCACCCCAGAGGGTGTTATCCGCGTCGAGCGCAATCACCTTGGCTTTCGGGTGCTTGCGAATCGCGCCAATCGCTACCAGCCGACGGGAAAACTCGCGCGCGGCTTCCGCCGTGAAAGGAAAAGTGGCCGAATACCAGAAGCGTTGATCGAAGAACCGGTCCCGCCCGAGCTGCGCCGCTACCGCCCCAAGGTCCAGCAGGCGGACGGAGTTGAAGCGTGCATTGATTTCGTCACGCAGGGCGGCATTGAAACCCGCCCACCACTCGCTTTCAGAGCGCTCGGACATGGAGTCGTACAGCCCCAGCCCCGGGCCCTGAAGGGGCGGCAGAACGGTCACGACCAACTCGCCGAACTCCGAGCGGCTGAAACGCTGCAACACAGCGCTGAGACGACTGACCACATCCCCCCGGAGAACCTTCAGTCCCTCCGGGTCGAAGCGGCTCAGTGGCCCGCCCAGGTCCGGGTGCAGGTCCTCCCTGCGCAACAGCAGAACCGTGAGATCCGGTTCGTGGCCACGCAGTCCGGAGCCCTCCTCCGCCTCCATCACGTTCAAGCCGTACGGTGCGTGGTAGATGCAGGCATCCAAGCCCTGGACCGCGGCCTCGAGCTGCAACCAGGGATCGAGAAGATCGCTGGTATAGGTATGGACAAACCCGATCCGCAAGGGCTTGGCCTCGGCGCTGAGCGCGGCGACATGAGATGTCAGGGTTTGTGCCTGGGGCAGGGTCAGGGCGGTACGCGCCGCGGCCAGCGCCTGACGCACTTCGAACAGGTCCTTGGCCGCGAGCACGGCGTCCACGGTTCCGTCTTTGCGATTCATCGTTGGGGAGCTCCCGGTCTCTCACTCAGGATCATAATCAACGCGCCAGGCGACGCAGCGCCTGTTCGGCATAGCGCCCCGCCGTACGAAGGGGATTGGATTGCACCGGTTCGGGCTGGTCATCCGCGACGGACTCGCCCAGACCCCGGAAACCACGCACCTTGAATCGATCCCGATGCTTGCCCAGGTAGGCACACATGCGCTCGAAGCGGCGCACCGCCCAGGGGTCAGGGGCCGTCTTGGACCGGCCAAGCAACTCGAAGCTGTGGGAAACGATGACCACCGATTGCCAACCCGACCGCTCAGCGGTGTCGAGCACATGACGGATCTCGGCGAAGGAGCAGGCCGTGAACTGAAGATTGCGCAGGCTTCGCTCACCCCGATCACGAAACACGCTGACGGGATACTCGATCACGCCCTCCAACTCGACCGGCTGGGTCAGCAGTTGTCCAGGGGCCACGTCAGCCACACCGGCGATGGATGCCGGGTTGTAGCTGCTGTCGAAGCGAATCCCCAGTCGGGCCAGGGCCCGCAGGCTATCGCGATTGAACCCGTAGTTTCCGGCGCGAAATGCATTGGGTGCGTCCGCGCCCGCTTCCATGAGCAAGCGCCGCGCCTCGGACAGAAGCTGTACCTGGTCGTCCAGACTGAACATGCGCAGGTGTTGGCGCTTGCCGTCCAACTTGGGCAAACGCCCGGAGCGCGCTTCATCGACCCATTCAGTATGCAGATGAAGCTGCGCTTCATGACCCGCTTCGTTCACAAGCCCGACGATTTCCGCGAGCGGCTCAGGGCCGAAACGAGTCGCGAACAACGGCTCAATGAAATAGACCCCGGTCAGGCCATGATCGGTAAGAATGCGCATCTGAAGCGGGATCCCGTGATCCCCCCTACGCGTGTGGCCGTGAATGTAGCGGCCAAATGCCGCGGGGAACTCCGCGTCCAGATTGTTCCAACCGTTGCACCAGGTCTCGGTATCGACCGTGAAGAAGACGTCAATCACCCGCCAAGACCCCGATTCGCGACCCCTCGGTCCATGGCGAAACCCAAGCCGACACTCATGAATCGGTGGCCGGTCCCATGGGATTCATGCTCA
>JBMYTY010000317.1:0-2873 GCA_049604855.1 Gammaproteobacteria bacterium
GCTGGGCGATATCGTGCGCCAAGGCGCCGTGCACGATTCGTTCAGAGCTTCCCTAGGTCGCGTCAAACCCTGGATTCCGCCGGTAGGGACAGCCAAACCGAACCGCTATGATTCCGCCCCTTTGCTCAAGCACAACCTGATGGAAGACACCATGAGCGTCGACGACACCAATGCACTGATGGAATTGGAGAGCGGTATCGCCGCCTTCGAAGCCAAGCATTTCTCCACCGCTATCCGGATGCTCTCGCCCCTGGCGTCGGAAGGAAACGTTGAGGCCATGTACCGCATGGCCATCATGGCCCAGAACGGACTGGGCATGGTCGAGGACAAGGCTCTGGCGGCGCGCTACATGACGGCATCGGCGGAGTCCGGCCACGCCCTGGCGCAGCACGGACTGGGCTTCATGTACATGGAGGGTGACGGCGTCGACCAGGATGGCTCCAAGGCATTGGAGTGGTTCACCGCCGCGGCTGATCAGGGCATGCAGGGCTCGTTGACCACCATTGGCCTGATGTATCAGGAGGGCAAGGGCGTGCCCGTGGACCTGGATGAGGCACGCCGCTGGTACAAAAAGGCGGGGTTCGACGACCTGCTGTGATGTATCGGGCGTTTTTCCGACGTTTTCTTGCGGGATATGATCGAGATCGAGCCCACGCAAGGCCGGGTCCGCTGTGTAACAATCGCCTGACACGGGGGTACGGTTGCCGTCCTCCGCGGCCTGTCGTCCCCAGCCAACAAGAGGAGCCCAGTCGGGGTGGATAGCGAGAACCTCATCCGCCTGCTTGTCGTTCACGATTCGCTGAACGACGCGGAAAAGCTAGGCAGTGTCCTCCGGGACAGCGGCTTTGCCGTGCGTGTGAACCGGGTGGTCGATGAGGAGGACTTCAGTGATGCCCTCGAGCGGGGCGATGTCGACCTCGCGTTTTGTGCCACTGAACTGGAAGAGTTCACCCTGGACCAGGCGGTCACCCTGATAAAGAAGCGCCTGCCCGGCGTGCCGATGATCGGCATGGCCGAGCGCAGCGGCATGGATGAGGTGTCAGCCGCCATGAAGGTGGGTGCGCACGACGTCGTGGGTTTGGGCCATCCCGAACACATCGTCTTCGTCGTGAGACGTGAGTTGGCGGCCGTGAAGGCGTGTCGGGAGGCGGAGGACTGGCAGCGTGCCTACCGCGGCAGTGAAAACCGGGCCCGCGTCCTGCTCGATACCTCCCGCGATGCGATCACCTATGTGCGGGACGGTATGCATATGTACGCCAACCCCGCTTATTTGCGGATGTTTGGTTTCCAGAGCATGGACGATGTCGATGGCCTGCCCATCATGGACATGGTGGCGGGCAAGGATCAGGGCCGATTCAAACCGCTGTTGCGGATGCAGGGGCAACAGGATGAATCCGCCTCACGGCAGATCGAGATCGAGGCGGTTCGCGAAGACGGCAAATCGTTCAAGGTGTCCATGGAGTTCGCCATCGCGACCTTCGAGGATGAGGATTGCATTCAGATCACCATCCATGACCACACGGTCACCCGCGAGCTGGCGGCCAAGGTGCGCGAACTGAAGAAACGTGACGCCCTGACCGGCCTGCTCAACCGGCAGGCCTTTCTGGACGATATCAATCGAAAGCTCAGCGATCAGCCGACCCACTGGGCACTGCTCTACCTGGATCTCGACAATTTCGAGAAGATCCGGGAGGCGACCGGCATCACCAGTGCCGACATGGTGGTCAAGGATCTCGCCAACCTGATTACCGTCTCCATGGACGTGGACTATGTGGCGGCCCGTTTCTCGGATCACGCCTTCGCGATGCTGGTCCGCCTGAACACGGAGAAGGCGGCGGTGCAACTCGCCGACGGTCTGCGTGGGGGGATTGAACGCCATATCTCCGACATTGAAGGCCAGTCAGTGGCCACCACCGCCAGTGTGGGTGTCACCCTGCTCAAGTATGGTGACGAGGGTGGAGCCCGGCTCATGGCCCTGGTCGAGCGGGCCTGTGACGCGGCGCGCGAAGATGGCGGGAACAGTATCCGTTTCGCCAATCCCCAGGCCGAGCGTGATGCGGAGAACCAAGAGCGCCAATGGGCCCTGAAGATCCGCGATGCGCTAAAACGCAACAGCTTCAAGCTGCATTACCAGCCGGTGGGCAGTCTGCGTGGTGATACGGCGGAAAAATACGAGGTCATGTTGCGCATGATCTCGGAAGACGGCGAGTTGCTGTATCCGAATCGATTTCTGCCGTCGGCCCGCCAATATGGCCTGGGTACCGCCATCGATCGTTGGGTCATCGCGAACGCGCTGCACGTACTTTCCCATCGTTTGCGGCGCGGGATTCAGAGCCAGTTTTTCGTGAAGGTGACCACCGAGACCATTCTGGACGGGTCTTTCGTGGTCTGGCTTGCCGGGCGGCTCAAGGCCTTTGGCATGAACGGCAAGAACATGGTCATCGAGCTCGATGCCGACGATGTGGCCACCCACATCCGTGAGACCCGGGGGATGATTGATCGCCTGGGCCGTCTGGGCTGCACCCTGGCCATCGATCACTTCAATGGGGGAAACAACACCATGCAGTTGTTGAACAACACCCCGTTTCGCTACATCAAGATCTCAGGAAAGATCATCCGCGCCCTGGGTTCGGACAAGCAGGCCGAGGCGCGGCTCAAGGCCATCTGCACCGCGGCCCACCAGGCCCGCGTCAGCACCGTCGCGACCCAGGTGGAGGATGCCGGCGGGCTCGCGGCCCTGTGGAACACTGGGGTCGATTTCATCCAGGGCGATTTTCTCCAGGAGCCGGCCGAGCACCTCAACTTTGATTTCGTCGGCGAGATGATGACCGGTTAGAAGTTTCAAGTTTGAAGGGGGGGAAGTTTGAGGGCGA
>JBMYTY010000318.1:0-2865 GCA_049604855.1 Gammaproteobacteria bacterium
CCTCTGCCTCTGCCTCTGATCCACATGGGGATCACGAAGCGCATGATAGCCACGACACGGGCATCGGTGTTCCCGACGGTGATTCGGATCATGACGATCATGAGCACGATGACGATCCGATACACGAAGAAGATCCTCATTCGGCGGCGGCGGGAGAGGATCACGACGACCATGGCCACGGCGATGGCCACGAAGAGAGCACCGAGGTTCACCTCTCGGCGAAACAACGACAGACGCTGAACATGGAGATCTCGCTGTTGGATCCCCGCGCGCTCGGAACCAGCTTCCGCGTGCCCGGGGAGGTCCGGCTCAACGCCTACGCCACGGCCCAGGTGACACCGCGTATCGATGCGCAGGTGCTCGCGCGGCACGCGCGGCTCGGCGACCACGTAGAACAGGGGCAAGCGCTCGTGACGCTATCCAGCGTCGACCTGGCCGAGGCCCAGGGCGATCTGGTCGTGGCCGAACGCGAATGGCAGCGGTTGGCCAAGCTCAAGGGGCAGTTCGTCTCGGACACCGAGTATCTGGCGGCGAGCGTCGCGCGCCAGAAGGCGCTGTCCAGCGTGCTCGCCTACGGCATGACGGCGGAACAGGCCAAAGCCCTGGTCACCGACTCCGAGAAGGCCGACGGGACCTTTGAACTGCTCGCACCGCGACACGGCACCGTGGTGCGGGACGATTTTGTCCTCGGCGAGTTCGTGGAGGCCGGCCGCGTCCTGTTTGAGATCACCGACGAATCCGTGCGCTGGGTGGAGGCCCGAATGCCGCCGGAAGAGGCGGCCGAGGTTTCGGTCGACGATCAGGCACGCATCGCCTACCGGGACACCTGGCTCGACGGTCGGGTGACGCAGATCCATCACCTGCTCGATGAGGTCACCCGCACCCTGGCGGTGCGCGTGGAGGTGCCGGATCCGGATCATCGCCTGCACCCCGGGGTCTTCGTCGATGTGGACATTCTCGTCGGCGAGGGTGAGTCCGTGCTCGCGGTGCCCGAGGCCGCGGTGTTGCGTGGTCCGGATGGGGATTGGCAACTGTTCGTCGCCCAGGGCGAGGACAGCTTCGTCCCGGTGGAGGTGGAGCTGTTGCGCACGGTGGGTGGGATGGCCGTCATCGATGGTGTAGCCGCGGGCTCCAGGATCGTGACCAGGGGCGCCTTTTTCCTCCAATCGGAGCTGGCCAAGGGCGGCTTCGACCCGCACAACCACTGAGGAGGCAAGGATGCTCGATCGAATCGTCGAATCGGCGGTCCGCAACCGCCTGCTGGTGCTGCTCGCCCTGATCGCGCTGGTCGGTGCGGCCGCTCCGGTGCTTTCCTCGCTAAACCTGGACGCCTTTCCGGACGTGACCAACGTGCAGGTCACGGTCAACACCGAGGCGCCTGGGCTCGCTGCCGAGGAGGTGGAGCAGCTCATCACCTTTCCCGTCGAGGCGGTGATGTACGCCCTGCCCGATGTGGCCGAGGTGCGCTCCATATCCAAAACCGGGCTCTCGATCGTCACGGTGGTATTCGCCGAGGGGACCGATATCTATTTCGCCCGCCAGCTCGTCTTCGAGCGCCTTCAGGACGCCAAAGAACAGATCCCCGCGGGTGTCGGCACGCCGGAGATGGGGCCCAACACCTCCGGGCTGGGTCAGGTCTTCCAGTACATCCTGCGAGCGGACGATCCGGAGCGCTTTGACGCCATGGCCCTGCGCAGCCTCAACGACTGGGTCGTAAAACTGCTGCTGATGCCTGTTGACGGGGTCACAGAGGTGCTGTCCTTCGGCGGCGACGTACGTCAGTACCAAGTGCTCGCCGACCCCAAACGCCTGCTCTCCTATGGCCTGTCGGTGCAGGACCTGAGTGAGGCCATCGAGGCCAACAACCGCAATGCCGGGGGCTGGTACCTGGACCGCGGGGCCGAGCAGCTCACCATCCGTGGTGTCGGCTGGGTCCGCCCGGATACCGATGGCCTGCGCGATCTCGGCAATGTGCCCCTCATGGATGTGGACGGCGTCCCCGTGCGCGTGCGCGACGTGGCCGAGGTCGCCTTCGGCCCGGAGATCCGCCAGGGCGCGGTGACCATGAGCACGCGAGGTGCGGACGGGACAGCACGCGAGATGGGGGAGGTCGTCGCAGGTATCGTGCTCAAGCGCATGGGAGCCAATACAAAGGCGACCATCGACGGCATCAAGGTGCGCCTGCCGGCGATCCAGCAGGCCCTGCCGGACGGCGTGACGATCGAGGCCTTCTACGACCAGGCAGATCTGGTGGAGAAGGCAATTACCACGGTGACGGGTGCCCTGGCCCAGGCCTTCGTGCTCATCGTCATCGTGCTCGCCCTGTTCCTGCTCAACATCCGGGCAACCCTGCTGGTGTTGATCTCCATTCCCCTGTCGGTGGGTATTGCCCTGATGGTCATGGCCTGGTGGGGCGTCTCCGCCAACCTGATGTCCCTCGGTGGTCTCGCGATCGCCATCGGCATGATGGTGGACGGCTCTGTCGTCATGATGGAAAACATCTTCAAGCACCTCTCGCGCGACGACGGCGAGGGTGGCATCGCCCTGCGCATCGAGGAGGCGGCGCGCGAGGTTGGTCGCCCCGTGTTCTTCGCCGTCGGGGTCGTGGTGGTGGTGTTCGCGCCCCTGTTCACCCTCCAGGGGGTGGAGGGCAAGCTGTTCCAACCCATGGCAGTAGCCATCGTGCTGGCCATGCTCGCCTCGGTCTTGGTCGCCCTGACCGTAGTGCCGGCGCTCGCCAGCTACGCCTTTCGTCGTCCCGTCAGCTCGCGCACCAGCCCTTTCCTGCTTCCGTTCGAGTGGTCCTACCGCTGGCTGCTGCGCGGAGCGCTCCGGGTCCGCTGGCTGGTGCTCCTGATCGCGCTT
>JBMYTY010000319.1:0-2858 GCA_049604855.1 Gammaproteobacteria bacterium
CCGATTTGAGCGGTGGCACGCAGGGAATGCGCTTCGGCGGAGCGGTCTTCAATCTGGATGGCTCCGGCAACGGCATCGATCAGACGGTGACGGTCTCCGGTCCGGTTCAGTTCGGTGAACTCGCCATCGTCGATGGCACCGTGAAGTTTGATGGAACGGTGGACGTGGCGCCGATCACGGATACGGAGTCCAACAATGCGAACAGCTCCAGTGAGTCGGTCGGTAGCGGTTCCCTGGAGATGCGTGGCGGCAATCTGATTGCGAACGCGGATTTCAACGTGGATGGTGACTCCATCTGGGCCGGCGGGACCATCGGGGGCAGCGCGGCGGTGGATTTCGCGGGTAGCCTGGAGATCATTGATACGCCCAGCCTGATTTCCGGGACCACGATCGTTCCCGAGGCCAAGCGGTTGAACGGCGAAATCGGTGTAGACGGAAAAGTGCGTTGGAGCGCGAGTGATACGGTTTCAGGCGACGGTTTGTTTGGACTGTTCGCCGGTTCCACCATGGAAATTTCCGGAAATGGCACATTCAACCCCGAGTTCAATAACGAAGGGGGATCCATTTCCAAGACCTCCTCAGGTACCACCACCTTCAATCATGTTTTCGATCAGCGTGATGCGAGCTCCGCGGACGGCGGGAACACCGCCCAGTTCTCCGTTCAGAATGGCAAGGTCGCGTTCACCAGTGGCTTCGAACAGGAGAGCGGGTCGCTCATCCTCGATGGCGGTGATGTAGAGGGCAACGTAATTCTTCGCGGCGGAGAACTGACCGGGTCCGGAACGATCATGGGCAATCTCCGCAATATCGCCGGCACCATCGCTCCGGGATTCTCCCCTGGCTCGTTGAGCATCACCGGGGATTTGATTCTGGAAACCTTGAGCAAGCTCATCCTCGAGATAGGCGGCAATACCAGCGGTACCTTCGACCAGATAAAGGTTGACGGGAAGGCGACCCTTGGCGGCGAACTCATCATCAACGCCATCAATAACTTCGATATCGACCAGGCGGATGGCCTGTCCCTGCTCACGGCCGCCGTCATTTCCGGCGCGTTTTCAGCCAAGGATCTGCCAGCGGGTTTCGAACTGAATATCGGCTCCAATGGGGTTTCTGGTTCGGGTGCGGATGTACTCAAACCGGTAACCGAGGAAGTCGACGAAGCCAGCGACGCGGCCGTGGAGGATGCAATTGAGGAAGTCGTGACCTTGACGGCGAACACGCAGAAGACCATCGAGGTCACCAACGAAGCGTTCGATAAGAGCAGCACCGCCGACGAGGGCACGGAGGTTGAGCCCGGGGCGGGGGATGAAAAGACCACCGATACGGGAACCGACGAGAAGAGCGAGAACGGCTCAACGGAAGAGGATGCCGCGGGAGACGGCGGTGATGATGAAAACGGGGCGGATGACAATGCCGCCGACGATGAAGGCAGTGACGCTTCGGCCGGTGAGGACAAGGAGGGCGAGGACGGCTCTGACGAGGAGAAATCCGGCGAGGACAAAGCCGATGAAGAGAAGTCTGACGAGGACAAGGCAGAGGATAAGTCCGACGAAGAAAAATCGGACGAAGAGAAGTCAGACGAGGATAAAGCCGACGCGGACGAAGAAGGCACGGAGAAGGATGGCGATGACAGTGCTGAGGAAGGCAAAGATGATTCCACCGGAGATGAATCCGACGGTGGTGAAGAGGGCAGTGAAGACGGCGACTCCAAGAATGGTGATGACGAGCAGTCCACCGCTGGCAACGATGAGTCCGGCCAAGAGGCGGACGAGTCGGAGCAGGACCCGGAGTTGATAGCGGCCACCAGCGGCGCTTGTGGCACCAACTAAAGAGGTCTTCACCATGAACACGCTTACCGCACCAGTCACCTCCCGCCTCCTTATCACTCTGGCCCTGTGGGCGATGGCCTTTATCCCGCTCTCCGAAGCGGCGCTCCCAGAGTCTGCTTCGGCCTCCGAGCCCGTCGGCAAGGTGCTTTTCGTACGCGGGGTCGCAACCGCTCACCAGGAGGGGCAGAACACCCGCATCCTCGGGCGCAAGGCCCCGGTATTCGAGGGCGATATTCTGTCCACCAGCTCGACGGGCTATGCGATCGTTGAGACCGTCGACCAGGGACGGGTCACACTGCGTCCGAACACGGTGATGGCCCTGGACAAATTTCAATACCGGCCGAAGGCCAAGCCGGAACAGAACACAGCCGTTCTGCGACTGTTTAAAGGTGGTTTGCGTGCGGTCACCGGTCTGGTGACCAAGCGGAATCCCGAAACCGGCATGAGTGTTGTGTCACCGGTCGCCACGCTGGGCATCCGGGGTACGGAGTTCGATACCCGAATTTGTGCGGAGGACTGTGCCCAGGAGGCGAAAAAGGAAGGCGCGACAAAGCAATCCCGGCCGCGCGTCGTTGGGCGTCTCGCGTTCGCGCGGGGCAAGGTCGAAGTCCATGACGCCGAGGGTGCGACGCGGCGCGTCGTTACCGGTGGTGCCTTGTTCCGGGGTGACGAGGTCGAGACTGACCCGGGCGCCATGGCCGTGGTGGTATTTCGCGATAACACCCGTGTGACCGTTCGTCCGGCGACCCGCTTCAAGGTGTCGAGCTTTCGCTATCGTGATAAACGCCCCGACCTGAACAACGTCCTGTTAAGGGTTGCACGCGGCGGCCTGCGCGTGCTGACAGGCCTGGTTGCGAAGACCGACAACAAGAAATTCAGCATCGAAACGCCGGTGGCGACCGTCGGGGTACGCGGTACCAACTTTGATGTGCGCTGCGAGGGTGATTGTGCGACCGCGGGTGCCCAAGCAGCCTATTACGATGCCGCCCGCACCCTCACCCGGGCGCTGGATTTCTTCGTCCGGCCCGT
>JBMYTY010000320.1:0-2857 GCA_049604855.1 Gammaproteobacteria bacterium
TGAAGCCGAATCGGGTCTGGATAGCTGGCGCAAAGCCCCGCGTGATCATGGTGTGGTCGCGTTGTTGCAGCGAGGATTGCACACCCTCAAAGGTGGGGCCCGCATGGCGGGAATCACTCCCGTAGGCCGATTGAGTCACAAACTCGAGGATGTCTTCACCCGCGTGGCGGAAGACACCATGGCTCCAACGCCGGGGCTCATGGACGTCGTGCAGCTGTCGTTCGACCGACTGGTTGAATTACTTCAGGCTGTCGGGGACGGTGGAACCCTGGCGGATGTGACGGAATACGAGCACGATCTCGACGTTTTCTTAAATCCGGACGCGGCCACCGCATCGAAAGCAAAAACCGTTTCCGACCCATCGACCCCGGCGGAAGGAGCGATTGCTTCGTCAGATTCAATCGGCGGTACACCTCAGAACGAACCATCTTCGCAGGAAGACGCGCCTCGCGAACCGGTGGATTCCGAACCCGAAGAACCGGCTCCAGGTGCAGGCGGACAGCGACAGGATGTATTGAGGGTTGAGGCGGGCCTGCTGGGCCATATGGTCAATCTCTCGGGCGAGGTCAGTATTTATCGCTCCCGTCTTGAGCAGCAGTTGGGCGCGTTTCATTTCAACCTCCGCGAGCTCGATGGCACCGTATCCCGGTTGAAGGAACAGCTTCGAATCCTCGATATCGAGACTGAAGCCCAGATGTTGGCGCGCTACGACAGGGAGCCCGCCGAGGCCCCCGAGGGTGAGGATTTCGATCCGCTGGAACTGGACCGTTTCTCACAGATGCAGGAGTTGTCCCGCTCGCTGGTCGAGAGCGTGAATGACGTGCTTTCACTAAAGGGGATTCTCGAGAGCAACACCCGCGAATCGGAGACCTTGCTCGCGCAGCAGGCGCGTGTGAATACCGACTTGCAGGAAGCACTCATGCGCACACGCATGGTGCCCTTCTCCAATTACGTGCCCCGATTGCGCCGCCTGACCCGTCAAACTGCCCGGTCCCTGGGAAAACAGGTGGAACTGGAGGTCAGCGGGGGCGAGGGTGAAATCGACCGGAACGTTCTCGAGCGGATCAACGCGCCACTTGAGCACCTGATTCGCAACGCGATAGCGCACGGCATTGAGAGCGCGGAAGAGCGACAGGCGGCGGGGAAACCTGAGCTTGGTCGGCTCACTATCCATTTCGCGCGTCGTGGCCCCGAGGTAAGGATTGGTATCTCTGATGACGGACGGGGCATCGATGTCGATGCGATACGTCGCAAGGCCATTGAACGGAAGCTGTTGCCGGAAAATTCGGACCTGACCGACCGCGACCTGCAGCAATTCATCTTGGTGTCTGGGTTCAGTACCGCGAAGAAGGTCTCCCAGATTTCAGGGCGCGGTGTCGGACTGGACGTCGTTCACAGCGAGGTGAAGCAGTTGGGTGGCTCGTTGGAGATGGATTCCACCCGGGGTCAGGGTACGTCGTTCTCCATGAATCTGCCGTTTACCGTGGCGGTGAACCGGGCGTTGCTTGTCGGTGTGACTGACGAGGCCTACGCGGTTCCCCTGGTGAACCTCGATGGCGTGGTTCGCATGGGGCGCGCCGAGTTGGAGCAGGTCTATGCCGCTGAGTCGCCGCTGTACAAATACGGTGGGGAGACCTACCACGTGCAGTACCTCGGGGCCTTGGTGGGCTCGGGTTTGCCTGATTTGCCGGAGTCCGATGACACCTTGCCCGTCGTACTGGTGCGAGCGGGTGACAAACGTATCGGGTTGCAGGTCGACTCACTCCAGGGAACGCGCGAAATCGTCGTGAAATCCCTGGGGCCTCAATTGAGCACGGTCACCGGAATCGCCGGTGCGACCATCCTTGGTGATGGCAACGTGGTGTTGATCCTTGAAGTTGCCGCGCTCACACGTATGGGTACCTCGCTGCAACAACAGTTGGAGATGGCTGAGGCCAAGGAGGCGGAAGAACGTCCCATCAAGGTGATGGTGGTTGATGATTCCATCACCATGCGCAAGGTCGCCTCACGCGTGTTGGAGCGGCACCACATGGAGGTTATTACCGCGAAAGACGGTGTCGAGGCGTTGACCCTGTTACATGAACAAACGCCTGACGTGATGCTCCTCGACATCGAAATGCCGCGCATGGACGGTTACGAGTTGGCGACGCATATGCGCCGCGATGCGCGTTGGCAACAGGTGCCGATCATCATGATCACCTCCCGAACCGGGGCAAAGCACAAGGAAAGGGCCATGGATATCGGTGTGGATCGGTATCTTGGCAAGCCATACCAGGAAAATGAGCTGCTACTGAACATCCGCGAACTGGCGGAATCAGGGCGGGAAGTAGAGGCTTCATAAATGGCCGCTGTCGACGCGCAGGAAGGTGCCGGGTTCGTCCGATGTCTCCTCATTCCACTCGGAGGGGTGCAGATGTTGCTACCCAACGCATCGGTGGCGGAGATCGTCAATTATCGGGAGCCACGGACCATTGATAACGCGCCGCGCTGGTATGCGGGCGAACTGTCCTGGCGGGGAAGCGAAGTCCCACTTTTGGCCTTGGAAGCCGCGTCGGGGGACAGCTTACCCACCAAGAATCGAAGCACCCATGTGGTTGTACTCACCAGTCTGAGTGGACGAACGGACATGTCCCATTTTGCAATCGTGGTCCAGGGTATCCCGCACATCATCCAGGCGGATGTGAGCAGCCTCCAACCGGTGGACCAGGGGTTGACCAGCCCGGTGGCCCTGGCCCACGTGAAAATTCATGGTCAGGCTGCGTTTATTCCGGACCTGGATCTGCTTGAGCGGATGTTGCGCAAGGCACGCACTGCCTTGAAAAACGCCGAGGAGGCCTGAGCGCCCCCCACTTGGCCC
>JBMYTY010000321.1:0-2842 GCA_049604855.1 Gammaproteobacteria bacterium
TGCGTTTTTGGCCCCTACTACCCGGACCCCATCCGCATACCCCAGGCAACATGGCTGCCAACGCTGACACCCTCAACTGGACCCCGAGTCCCTCCGCACCCGCCACAGCCGATAGGGCTGGGTCCGACGCGCTGGCTTGTGGGCATTTCGACGCGGACTGTAGCGCGGTCGTGGTGGTGGGTTCAGGTCCGGTCGGAATGCGGCTGGTCACGGAACTCAATCGCCGTGCGCCCACGTGCCCCATCATCGTGTACGGGGACGAACCCTGGGTGCCCTACGACCGGGTCCGGCTGTCGTCGCTGCTGGCGGGCGAGGTCACCGAGGATCAGTTGGCCCTGCCCACGGGCTATACGAACCCGGGCCAGGTGGAGACCCGCTACGGGATCCGGGTGGTCTCCATCGATACCCGTGCCCGTACCCTGACGGACAGCACCGGGCGAACCCAGGCTTACGCTGAACTGATCCTGGCCACCGGCTCCTCACCGTTCGTGCCCCCCATCAAGGGCATCGACAAAGAGGGCGTGTTCACCTTCCGCGATCTGGACGATGCCCAGAAGCTCTCCGCCCGCCGTACCCGGACCCGACGCACCGTGGTGCTTGGGGGTGGGTTGCTAGGCCTGGAGACGGCCAGGGCCATGCAACGCTTCAACACCGACGTGGTCGTGGTGGAACACAACCCCTGGCTGATGATGCAGCAACTGGATGAAACCGGTGCCGCACTGCTCGACGCCCAGGTGCGCGGGCGCAAGATCCAGACAATCCCCGGCGACAGCGTGGCCGAAGTATTGGGCGATGGCCGCGTCGAGGGCGTGCGCCTGCGCGGCGGCACGGAGCTGGAATGCGACACCCTGATCGTTTCCGCCGGGATTCGTCCGCGTATGGAACTGGCCCGCGCCGCGGGCATCCGCACCCACCGAGGCATCGTGGTGGATGACCATCTGGTCACCTCCGCCCCCCATGTGCACGCCATCGGTGAATGCGCCCAGCACCGTCGGCAGGTCTACGGCCTGGTCGGCCCCGGCTGGGATCAGGCCGCCGTGCTGGCGGACCGCCTCTCGGGTGGGCACTCCGAGTACCTGGGCTCCATGACCACCGCCCGACTCAAGGTGATGGACGCCGAAGTGGTCAATACCGGTGAAACCGATACCGAGATGGATGTGATCCGGGCTCGCCAGTTCGTCTACCAGGCAGAGGACGAAGACACCGGAGCCACGGCTTATCGAAAGCTCTATATCGAGCGCGATCGGATCATCGGAGCCCTTGGCGTGGCCAGCCCGGAGGCCCCCGGCTGGAACGAACTGCCGCGCATCCAGGAAGCCATACGCAACAAGCGTCGGGTCTGGCCCTGGCAGGTGCGCCGATTCAGGGAGACCGGGCAGTTGTGGGGTGACAACGCGGGTGCCGCCGTTGCCCACTGGCCCGAGTCCGCCGTGGTCTGTAACTGCACCGGCGTGACCCGTGGAGAACTGAGCCACGCCCTAACCACCGGGTGCACCACGGCGGACGATCTCCGCGACCGCACGGGTGCCTCCAGTGTCTGCGGGTCATGCAAGCCCCTGCTCGCGGAACTGCTCGGCGACACGTCGGTACCCGCTGAAAAGGGGGCGACACCACTAGCCTGGGCTTCGATCGTGAGCCTGGTCATCGCCCTCGCCTTCCTGCTGGTACCGGCCATCCCGTACCCGGATTCGGTGCAGGTGGACTGGCGCTGGGATGAACTCTGGCGCGACGCTCTGTTCAAGCAGATCAGTGGCTACACCCTGCTGGGCGCGGGCGTTTTACTCAGCGTCATCAGCCTGCGCAAACGTATTCGGGGCTTCTCACTCTGGGACTTCGCCTGGTGGCGTGTCGCCCACGTGTTGATCGGCGTGCTCACCGTCGCCGTGCTGGTGGCGCACACGGGTCTTCGCCTTGGCCACGAACTGAACCTGGCCCTCATGCTCAGTTTTACCGGGCTGCTGATCGCCGGGGCCGCGGCGGGCGCCACCATCGGCCTGCAACACGTCATCGCGCCGCGCACCGGCCGTCAGGTGCGCAAGGCTTCCATCTGGGCCCACATCCTTCTGATCTGGCCGCTGCCCGCGCTGCTCGGCTTCCACATCCTCAAGTTCTACTGGTTCTGACGTCATGGCCAAAGCACGCACGAACCATCTCGGATTGTGGATTCTCTGGATCGCCGCCAGCGGCCTGCTCGCCGCCTGGCTGGCCCACGCCCTGACCACGGCACCTGACAAGACCGTGTTCATGCCCGGCCCCCTGACCGATGGTCATCACCAGCTGGCCGACCGCTGCGACGTCTGTCACGGCGGAGCCTTCGGCGGCGGAGAGGTACTGCAGGAGAAATGCGTGGAGTGTCACGGCGACCAGCGCGTCAAACCCCTGGATTCGCACCCACGCAGCAAGTTCAAGGACCCGCGCAACGCCGATCGCCTGGAAAAGATCAACGCCCTCGTTTGCACGACCTGCCACGTGGAGCACAAACCGGAGATCACCGCCGCCAACGGACTCACCGAACCCCGCGACCTGTGCGTGCACTGCCACGAGAACGTGGCCGAGGACCGCCCCAGCCACGAAGGCATGCCCATGGACACCTGCGCCACCGCCGGTTGCCACAACTTCCACAACAACCGGGCCCTGTACACCGACTTCCTGATCAAGCACCTGCACGAACCCGCCGTGCTTGAGGAGCCGGAACTGCCGACCAAGGACTTTGCCGCCGTGCTCGAGGAGATCATCGAGTACCCCCGCGACCGCTACCCGGTCCAGCCCCTTTCCCTTGCCGATACCGACGCTCCCACCCCCGGCCCCTCCGAAGCCCACTCGGACTGGCTGGCCAGCGCCC
>JBMYTY010000322.1:0-2831 GCA_049604855.1 Gammaproteobacteria bacterium
TCTCGGGCGGCGGGATTATAAGGAGTGACGGGGTCGCATTCCCCGCCCCCTGACCGGGTAGAGCCGCCTCCCCCCGGCGTAGTATCTCCTCCACCATGCGAAATCCCGCAACCGCGAACCCCGATCCCACGATCGACACGCTGTGCCGAACCGTCCAGTACAACTGCGATGTCGCCGACGCACGATACGGTGCCGATTTCACCCTGTGCATCTATCTTCTGAAGATGCGCGAGTTCTACCGTTGGGAACTGGGCGCACCGACCTCAGCCCGCCTGCCCAAGGAGGACGTAGGCAACTGGCTGAGTGCGCGCGAGGCCTATCTCGAGACCTTGGAGGAGAAGGAGTTCAAGGCCATCGAACTGGGCGGCGAACAATTCGATGCATTCGACGGGGACGCCATCAACAGACACCTCATTCCACGGGGTCTCGTATACAGCGGGGGCCTGTGGCGCGCTGGTAAGCCCCATTTTTTCCTTGGAGCACTCGAACGCCGCGAGAAGCACGGAGAATTTAAACTACTGGTTTCCGCACGCGAATGGGCGCGTGACCTGACCTCTCCACCGGCCATGGCGCAGGGAAACACCATTTACGTGCGCCGGGAGTCCCTGCGCCGGATGTTGTGGGAAAAGGTGGATGGCTGGAACTGGAGCAAGCCGCGAAATGCCCTGTCGCGCGCTTTGGCCGAATTCGCCCTGGACACTCATCTAGAAGGATCACTGGACCGCATGACGGAGCAACAACTGGACGCCATGGTCCTGCACGAGATCGGCGAGGTGCGCGCCGGCGAACACCTGGGTCCGGCCTGGGGAGAGATGATGCTGGACCTGCACCACTCCCGTGCCGAGCAGGTCAGTCGGGCGGTGCGCGACAATATCGCCGATTGTCTGAGCACCCTGCCCGCCATTCTCGACCGATCCGACGCCGCCGAGATCCACTTCTTCATGGCGCATCTCACTCCCATGCGAAAAGCCCTGTTCCCGGGCCTTGAACAGGCCTACGAGGCGTGGATGGCCGATGGAGGCGATGCGCAACTGCGTCGATGCGCCCGAGACGGCGCGGAACACTGGTTGAAGCTTGCCCGGACATTTCTCGCTCTACATGGGGAAAAGGGGCCCGACGCCAAGACGGCCATCGCGGCCTTGGCGGATCGGTCCGCATTCAGCTGATTCCCTTTTCATTGATTTCAATGGTTTGACGCCGTGACGGGGCCTCCGGAGAATCCGCGCTCCCACACAGGCCCCGAATACCCATGAACCAGTCCACCCAGGTCGCGCCCTACGTCTTCGAGGAGCTGGCGCCCAACAGTTTCATCTTCCGCATCCGCAACGCGATACCCGGCTGGATCTGCCAGGAGATGGTGAGTCGGTTCGAGAGCCGACCACAGGACCAGTACAAGGGTCGGATCGGCCAGACCGCCAGCGAGGACAATACGATCAAGAAGACCATGGACATCGCGATCAGCGGCAACAAGGACTGGGCCGACGTGGATAACATCCTGCACCGTTCCATGGGATTGGCCATTCGCGAGTTCCGAGAGCGCTACCCCTATTTCAAGGGACCGTTCAAGGATATCGGCTACAACATGCAGCGATACCGGCCCGGCGAGTACTACCACTGGCATATCGACGGCGGCAGCCACGACTTCGCCAACCGTCAGCTCGTGGCCCTCTGGTATCTCAACGACGTGCCCGCGCCTGGCGGTGCCACCGAGTTCAAGTTCCAGAACGTGTCCGTACAGCCCGAGGAAGGCACCCTGGTGCTGTTTCCGCCTTTCTGGACCCACGAACATCGCGCCGAGACCATTCAGAAGGGGGTCAAGTACATCGCCACCACCTGGGTCACTTTCGCCTGATAACGCCAACGGGCCCGAGCAGCGGCCTTTCAATGAGGAGTCCCCCATGGCGGGCAGCATCCTGCAACTCGAAGAATCCAATCTGAGTGCCATCGTTCAGGAGGGCGACCGCATCACCCTGGAACTCCGCCCGGCGGTGATCATCAAGTCCGAGGGCATGCCCGGCGTCGATCAGAGCACGGTGTGGGCGGTGGACACCGACCTGGTTTTTCGCGACGAGGCCGAATGGGACGATGACGAGGCACCTCAAACCCCGGCGGGGCTGGTCGGCGGCAGCATCGAGGTCAACGGCCTCACCTATCTCGATACCCTACCCATGCCACTGGACCTGCCCGGCCGGATCGAGCTGGAGCTCAAGGTCGACGACGCGACCTTCGCCATTCGCGGCGGACATTTCCGGATCACCCCCTTGTGGCCCGGCAAATACCTGCGCCACACCGCTTGATGGGTCATCAGAGCGCTGATCCGCGATAGCACGGCTTCGGAGAACGACAACCATGATGGTGAAACTGTACAACGTGCTCAGTACCGCTGAGCTTCAGTGGATTCGGGAGTTCATCGCCGAAGCCCCTTTTCAGGACGGCAAGCTCAGCGCGGGGACCCTGGCGCGGGACATCAAGGACAACCAGGAGCTCAGTCTGGGTGGCGCCGAAAACGTGGAGCAGCTGCTTCGCCTCTACATGACGGCATATGGCCGCCACCGTGGCTTTCACAACGCGGCATTGCCACAAAGGGTCTCCGATCCCATTTTCGCGCGCTATGACGGTGGTCAGACCTACGGTGACCATGTGGATGACGCCATCATGGGTGGCCGCGGCGCTCCCCGGTTCCGCTGCGATGTGGCCACCACGCTGTTCCTCAGCGATCCGGAAACCTACGAAGGTGGAGAACTCACCGTGACCACCCCGTTCGGTCGGCAGACCGTGAAGATGAAGGCGGGTGACGCCGTGGTCTACCCGGCATCGAGCCTGCACCAGGT
>JBMYTY010000323.1:0-2827 GCA_049604855.1 Gammaproteobacteria bacterium
CTCAATGACCAACTGTGGAATCGATCGTAATGTGGTGTGACAAAATTATTCCTCTCATAATCTTTGAGCATGGTAATTTTGGCAGTTTCGATTTACGTTATTTCAAGGAATAATCTGGCAACCTTTTTCGTATTATGACTGGAATAATAATTAATAGCCGGTGGTGACATCCTCTTCATTCTTCGGTTATTTTCGCAGCTTTATGCGAAACTCACAGTTCGAACTTCGAACTTCTAAAGCGCCTCCAGCTTGCGCATTCCGCCAGGCACCAGGCGCACGTCCGCCAGGGATGTGATCAACACGTCATACACTCCGGCATCCTCGTACAACATCCGGTAGTAGATGAACTTCATGGTCAGGGTCGAACCCAGCACGATGCTGCCAAAGGTGATGAACGACCCCAGGGCCAGGGTGGACGCGCCGGAGATGGCCTGCCCGACGGTGCAGCCCATGGCAAGCACGCCACCGATACCCATCATGGCGGCACCGATCATGTGGTTGATGAAGTCCTTCAGGTCCACGAACCACTCGATACGGAAACTCCGCGACACCACCGACCACAACAGGGAACCGGCAACCACGCCCGCAGCGGCTACCAGACCGAAGGTGACCATGCTGGCGCTGAAACCCGTGCGCAGGTATTCACCCAGGTGCGCGGCGGGCGCGATAAAGGTGAAGGACTGGGCACCCAGGGCGAAGGGACGGGTATCGGCCATCTCGGCCTCCTCCAGCAGTTCCTGACCCATGGCCCCGGCGGTCACCCACCAGGCGGCCACAACGACCGCGCCCACCACCGTACCGCCAATGAGCAATTCCCAGTTGCCCCGGAACTCCGCCGACTTGAAGACCCAGAACCCCAGGGCCGCGAACAGGGCGACACCGAGTACCAGGCGGAGCATCGAGGCATCTTCCATTCCCGCCAGCCCGGCGATGATGGCACCGGCATCCTGGGCACCGATGCCGCTGTTGCCCAGATCCGGGGAGATCGGAGTCATCCAGGACAGGAAGGCGTCGTAGGAGAAGTTGGTGAAGATCATCGCCCATGCGGTGGCACCGATCATGGCGACCACGAAGATGGACTTGAGATTGCCTCCGCCGATACGGATCAGGTTCTTGTTGCCACAACCGGAGCCCAGGGTCATTCCGATGCCGAAGATCAGCCCGCCCAGTATGTAGCGGGGCCAGACCAGGGCCGGGGTGCGATAGGGCGGGTTGGAGGTGGCGTTGTCCGTGGTCAGACTCATATCGACCAAGCCCAGGTACTCGAGTACGGACACCCCGATGATGGCCACGGCCATGGCCCACACCCAGGAGCGCATGCGCGCCATATCGCCCATGTTCACCATGTCGGACACCGCGCCCATGGTGCAGAAGTTGGTTTTGTTGGCCACGACACCCAGTACCAGGGCCAGGCCGAAGGCCCACCACAGGACCGTCGAAAGGATTTCGGCTTCCACTGTTCTCTCTCCACGCGTTGATGTTGGCGGGCCTTGGCGCGTCCCATCCCCACACGGACGCTGACCCTGTCATTGTTCGGGCGGGTCGTGGCCCGCGCCTGTCTGTTTTTTGGCCCGCCTTGTCTGCGGGTTAACCCGGAGCATACACCAAGAAAACGCGAAATCCCCGGCAGGCCAAGACACATCATTACGCCGGGCTATACTCGCTCGTCCGGTCCCGATCACCGCTTCCAGACCCGCCCCATGCCCCTGACCGACATCCTGTTGATCCTCGCCGCCTACCTGCTGGGTTCAGTCTCATCGGCCATCCTGGTGTGCCGTGCCATGGGCCTGCCCGACCCGCGCACCCAGGGCTCCGGCAACCCCGGCGCCACCAATGTGAAACGCCTGGGTGGCAGCAAGGCCGCCGGGCTCACCCTGGCGGGTGACATGCTCAAGGGCGTTCTCCCGGTCCTCGTCGGCCACGCACTGGGCGTGGACGTACTCACCCTGATGCTCACGGGCGCGGCGGCGTTCTTCGGCCACCTCTACCCGGTCTTTTTCGGTTTTCGCGGCGGCAAGGGCGTCGCCACGCTGCTGGGCGTTTACCTGGCCCTGAACTGGATGCTGGGCCTGGCCGTGGTCGGCACATGGCTGCTCATGGCGAAGGTATTTCGTATCTCATCCCTGAGCGCACTGATCGCCACCGCCCTGTCGCCACTCTACGCCTGGCTGCTTGGCTACGCGGCCCTGCCCATCGCCATCATGGCCGTACTCGTGGCCGTGCTCTGGTGGCGACACCGGTCGAATATCCGCAAGCTCATCTCGGGTGCGGAGGACCGCATCGACGAACCCGAAAAATCCGAATAGAGAGCGCACCCATGTGCACCCTGCGTGATTACCGTCCCGGCGACGAACCGGAAGTGCTGGCCCTGGTGGAGGCGGCCCTGACGCCCTACGCCCTGCCCATGAAGCCGCGGTCCACCGACCTCGACGTGTTCGACATCAAGGCGCACTACAACGACCGCGGCGGCCTGTTCCGCATCCTCGAGGACAAGGGCCGGATCGTCGGCTCCTACGGCCTGTTCCCTCTGGAGAACGGAGATTGCGAACTACGCAAGATGTACCTGCTGCCTGGGTACAAGGGAAAAGGCCTGGGCAAAAAACTGCTGGAAGAGGCCCTGGACCGGGCGCGGGCGCTTGGATTCAAACGCCTGGAACTGGAATCCAACTCCTGCCTGACCGAGGCCATGGCCTTATACAGCCAGTACGGGTTCGTGCCGTATACGCCGCCGCAGTATTCCGACAGATGTGACTGTGCGATGGAGCTGGTGTTTTAGGGAAGCTCTGAACGAATCGTGCACGGCGCCTTGGCGCACGATATCGCCCAG
>JBMYTY010000324.1:0-2823 GCA_049604855.1 Gammaproteobacteria bacterium
TGCGGTAAGCGCCCGTGGGGGTGTTCGGCGCCCCCATCCATGCGGGGGTCGGATAACTCATTCCGCCCGGTCCTTTTCCATAACCGTAGGGGCCGTAACCGTAGGGGCCGTAACCGTAGGGGCCGTAACCATAGGGCCCATAGCCCTTGACCCCGTAAGGCGACTTGCCCTGGAGCGGGCTTGGCGTCCCACCCACCGACCCATTCCAGGTCGGCCCGGTATAGGGCCCGGCCTGGCCGGGAAACACGCGGTAGGGCGCAGCCTGTTTTGGTGTCGGATATCCCCCGCCCATCTGACCGCCCGGCACGGCCGCGTTGGGCACCGGATAGGACATGCCCGCGTAAGGCCCCCCATAAGGCATCGCCCCGACGGGGCCCGGCTGCCCCCCCATACCCGGCGTTACACGCGGCATGGAAGGCATCTTCGGAGGCGCGAACGCCATGGGCGGAACCGCCGGGTAAGACCCGGGAGCGAATGCGCCCGCCGACCCCTCGTCGTTGTCGGAGGAGGGCTCAGCCCCTGGATAGCCCATAAGCATCCAGGGCGGGAGATCGGCGAGGGAGAACGGTGGTGGAGCTTCCGTCGGGGCGGTACCGGGCCGCGGCTGCGCCGCCTCGGCGGTCGGAGCCGCAGCGTCGCCCTCCCCGCCCGCCACCCCGCCCGTCGCCCCAGGTGACGGCATCGGAGGAACCGGCATCGCCGGGACCGGCATGGGCACCGTCTCCAGGCTGATGTCCTTCGGACCATAGTGACCGGCCATATCCACCAGCAGACCATTCGCGAAGTGTTGCGCAACCGGGTGGCCGGGCGTCGGCATGAGGGTGACGACCCGGCCGCCCCTGGGCAGGGTTTCCACACCGGACACCGTATCCACACCATCGACGCTCACCACGTGATCGCCAATGGCCACGGTCGCCGCCGGCACACCACCCCCCGGCGTGATCACCGCATGCTCCGGGGTGAGCACAAGGCTACGCCCGGCCTCGGTCGTGATCCGCACCGCACCGGATACCGGACCCTGGGCGAAACGGGCCATCACGGGCAAGGGGTGACCATCCGCACCCTCCAGCACCGCCCCGGCCTTGATGGTGTCAATCGCGGCGCTGCCACCGTCCACCCGTGTGATCGAGGTATCCGCCGCCAGACCGGCATGCGCCTGACCCACGCACAGGGCACCCAGACACGCCATTCCGGCGTAAAGGGCGGCGCTACGACGATTGTCCGGCTGACGCGCGGCGCGCGGTGCCCCGACACGCTCCTTTGACAGTCCGAATGCTGCTTTGGTGGTTCCCATCGGTCTCTCCACTGTTCTCGCTTTGGTTATCTGTGTGGCCCCGGACATGCCGGTGATCCACGCCCGGTCGGCTGGCTCAAACTACCCCATGGAAACACGCACGCCATGAGGAGTTTCATCAACTGGGTTAGGCGCCCGCACCGGTGTCAGCACCGTGGCACGCGTATTCACTTACCCCGGCCCTGTCCCCGGTATTCCCCAAGGTTCCCGCGATACCCAGCCGCGTAAGCTCGGATCTCCCCCACACCCGCCGGTGAATGAGCATGATGTTTCGTTCCCTGTCCGCTTTCCTTCTCGCCAGCCTCCTGCTGTCCCCACGGGTGGACGCGCAGGACGGCGCGGAAGTCGAATTCCCGCCCTACTCCGCCCAGAAAGCGGTGGTGGAGTTCTTCTTCAACGAACCCGCCCATATCAACGGCGCCCTGTTCTGGCTTCGCTCCCTGATCAATCCCCTGACCAGCGAACCCTATGACCACGGCATCGACGACCTGAGTATCAAGGTGGTGATCCATGGGGCGGAGATCGTCACCCTGGCGAAGCACAACTACGAAAAGTACCGCGACGCGGTGGAGCGCATGCGTTACTACGCCGACCTGGGCGTGGAGTTCCGGGTCTGCGCCCTGTCGGCCCAGGATTACGGCTACACCCCCGACGATCTGCAGGACTTCGTCCAGGTCGTACCCTCGGCCATGGTGGACCTGATCCACTGGCAGGAGCAGGGCTACGGTTTCCTGGAGCCCAAGGTCCTGGAGAAGCGCTACACCATCGAGGAGATCCGCTGAGCGGGCTTTTTCGGGCGCCCCCATCCGAGGTCCACGGGAGCTTGAACCTTCCATCCCGCGGGCGGCTCCATCGGATGTTCGGGCCCCGTGCGGACCGCCGGTTCAGCCAACCCCACCCCGAGACGGAATAGTCGGCGCACACGGCCTGCTAAGCTCGCGCCGCGTTTTTCCACCATCCGGTAGTCCCACATGTCCCTGATGTCCATCGCGGTCACCCTCCATGTCATCGCCGTCGTCCTCTGGGTCGGCGGCATGTTCTTCGCCCACCAGTGCCTGCGCCCGGTGGCCGCCAGCCAGCTGGAGCCGCCCCAGCGCCTGCCCCTGTGGGTGGGTGTATTCGGCCGATTCTTCCCCTGGGTTTGGGTCGCGGTGATCGTGGTCCTGGCTACCGGGCTGTGGATGATCCTCGGTCACTTCGGCGGCTTCGCGGCCGTGCGCCCCTACGTCCACACCATGTTCCTGCTCGGCATCATCATGATGCTGATCTTCATGCACGTGTTCTTCGCGCCCTATAAGAAACTCAAGCGCGCCGTTGCCGCCCAGGACTGGCCCGCCGGTGCCAAGAGCCTGAACCAGATCCGCATGCTGGTGGGCATCAACACCGTCATCGGTGTGATCACCATCGCCGTCGGGTCCGCGGGCCGCTACATCGCCTGACGGGCCGCGCATCCGGCCCGATCTTTCGGGCGGGCATGCCGGATGCGCGCGGGCCTTGTACAGCCCGGGGACTGGTTCTCTCGAGCCCAT
>JBMYTY010000325.1:0-2818 GCA_049604855.1 Gammaproteobacteria bacterium
AAGGTGCTCGACGGTGACACAGTGGAACTCAGGTCGGGGAAGCGGGTACGGCTGTTGGGTATCAATGCACCGGAAACCGCGAAACGGGGAAAATCCGGCGAGGCCGGAGGTGAAGCGGCGAGAGAAACCCTGCGCGACTGGATTGAGGGACGCTGGGTGACGCTGGAAGTCGGTCCGGAACCGGAGGACCGCTACGGCCGCATGCTGGCCTTCGTGCACGATGATGAGGGGCGGCTGATCAACGCCGAGCTGCTGCGCGCAGGCTTGGCGCATAGCTACTTCTTTCTGCCGCGAATCGTTCATGAGCAGGCCCTGCTCGCCGCCGAAACCGAGGCACGCGCGGCCCGTCGCGGGATCTGGTCGCGCGCCGAAGGCCGGGTTTTCAGCCCGGCCGCCCTCACGGATGCGCAGAACCGCTTCCGCCAGGTGCGCGGCCGCGTCAGCCACGAGCGGGCCGATGCGGAGTTCCGGTTCGTGTTTCTGGACCGGACCCTCGGCCTTCGAGTCGCGCGTACGCTCGACTTCGTCCCCAGGGGGCTGACCGGCCGCACGCTGCTCGCCCGGGGCAAGATCCGGCGCATCAAGGGTGCACTCTGGATGGACATACGCCACCCCAGCCAGCTGGTGCTCGACCCTCCCCCCGTCCAGGACAAAGGCCGTCCATCACCCTGAGTGGATTTCCAGGTCCAGCGCCTATACTCCGCGCTCGCCCAACCGCCCCATCGATAGCCATGAATATTGCCGATCTGCGCCGCGAGTATGTCTATGCCGGACTGAGCCGATCCGAACTCGACGAGGACCCCTTCGCCCAGTTCGAGAAATGGTTCCAGCAGGCCTCGGACGCGAAGGTGGAACAGCCCAATGCCATGAGTCTGGCCACGGCGGGCGGGGACGGCATGCCCTCGTTGCGCACGGTGTTACTGAAGTATTTCGACCGACAGGGCTTCGTGTTCTACACCAACTACGGCAGTCACAAGGCACGGGACCTTGAGGCCAACCCCCAGGCCGCCCTGCTGTTTCCCTGGCTGGAACTGGACCGCCAGGTGAAGATCCAGGGCCCCGTGGAGAAGATCAGCGCCGCCGAATCGCTGAAGTACTTCACCTCGCGCCCGCGTGGCTCCCAGATCGGGGCCTGGTGCTCCCACCAGAGCCGGGTGGTGTCGTCGCGTTCCATGCTGGAAGCGAAGTTTCAGGAGGTGAAGGAGCGCTTTGGTGACGGCGCCATTCCGCTGCCCTCATTCTGGGGTGGCTACCGCGTGGTGCCCCGCATGATCGAATTCTGGCAGGGACGGGAGAATCGCCTGCACGACCGCTTCCGTTTCGACCTGGCGGCCGATGGCGACTGGAACATCCGTCGTCTGGCACCCTGATGGCCTTCAGAGGGTCCTGAACAGCAAACCCACCCCGATCATCAGGATCAAGGCGTAGGCCAGGCGCCGGTAATCGTGGTCATTGAAGCGCCGATACACCCTGATCCCCAGCCAGGTGCCCAAGACAAGCCCGGGCGTTGCCACCGCGACCCAGAGCACCACGGAGGCGGTCACCAGGCCAGCGGCCGCATGGCTCAGCGAGGTGATGACCGTGGAGATGCCGAAAAACAGGGCGAGCACGGCCTTGCGCCGGTGTTGGTGCCAATCCTGAGCCATGACATGCACGATCACCGGCGGCCCGTTGGCGCTGAACGCCGCACCCAGGGCCCCCGATGCGGCCCCCAGGGCCAGCGGCCATTCACGCATCCAGCGCGGCGAGACCCCGCCGCGCAGCGACCAGAGCGCGTAGCCCACCAGGAAACCGCCCAGTACGCCCAAGAGCGCGTTGACGGGCGCATCCAGTAGGAACCAGAGCCCCAGAGGCGTGCCCAGCACGTAGCCGCCGATCAGCGGCATGACCGGCCGCCAATCGATGTGCGCGCGCAGGTCGTGCAGGTTGACCGCGGTGATCGCGATCATGGCGAGCGCGAATACCGGCACCGCGGTCCCGATACCGAGCACCGTCACCAGGAGTGGCACGGCGATCAGGCCTGAACCGAAGCCCGCCATCCCCTGGACGAAACCGGCGAGCAGAACGATGGCGCTCACCTGCGCCAGCGGAATCCAGTCCGGCACGAAGACGGTCAATCCTCCGCCAGGCTCTTCACGACCAGCTCGTTCACGTCCTTGGACAGGCCCTCGATGCCCGCGATGCGTTCCAGATGGGCCCGCATGTGTTCCCGACGGTCAGCGGTGTAGCGCCGCCAGCGGGTGAAGGGCGAGGCCATGCGCGCGGCCACCTGGGGGTTGAGGCCGTTGAGTTCGATGATGCGGTCGGCCACGAAGGCATAGCCACCACCATCGGCGGCATGGAAATGCACCGGGTTCATGGCCGCGAAGGCACCGACGAGAGAACGCACCTTGTTGGGGTTGGTCATGCTGAAGGCCGGATGCTCCATCAGGGACTGGACGTGGGCCAGGGCGTCGGGGCGATCCGCGGAGGCCTGAATGACAAACCACTTGTCCATGACCAGGGCGTCGTCCTTCCAGTGCTGCTGGAATGCCTCCAAGGCGGCTCGGGCCTCCGGCTCGTCGCGCTCCGCCAACTGCGCCAGGGCGGCCAGGCTGTCGGTCATATTGTCCGCGTCCCGGTACTGGGCCAGGGCCAACTCCAGGCCCGCCGCGTCCCGACCCGCGCACAGATAGCCCAGGCAGACGTTACGCAGGCTGCGCTTACCGATGGACAGCGGGTCAGGTGTGTAGGGCCCGGGCACGGCATTGGCCCGGTAAACACGCTGCAACTCATCCCCCAGGGCGGCCAGCAGGGCCTGGCGCACGGCGGTGAGGGC
>JBMYTY010000326.1:0-2818 GCA_049604855.1 Gammaproteobacteria bacterium
TGACGCGGAGGCGGGTCAGTTTGAGACCCGTGATGGGATGTTCACCTTCTTTACATTCGCGCCCCTGATGGCGGACGAGCACACCAGCAGCATCTCTATTCGCCCTTTTCCATCGGCTGATCTCGCTGAGGACGAGGACAGTTACGTTTGGAAGGTGGTTCATCACCTGACGACCGCGCAACTGGAGGCGGCGTCGGCTCACGCCTTCCGGAAAATCGGTCTGTCGACGGTGCTCCTGCTGATCCTGGGCATGGTGGGGAGTTTGTTGTACGCGCGGGTCCAGCATCAGGAGGAGAAGGCCCATCGGCGCGTCGTTCGCCTGGCCGCGCGCGACCAGTTGTTGACCTGCCTGGGGGAGGGCGTGCTTGGAATCGATGGGCGCGGGGCATGCACCTTCGTGAACCCGGCGGCCTGCCGAATGCTGGGGGAGGACGAGGAAGGCATCCTCGGTACCCGGATTCACGAGCGGATGCTCGGCCATCCCGACGATCACGCCCATTCAGAGTGGCTCCGGAGCCCGGTAGAGCGCTGCCAGGCGGAGAATCGGCGCATCGAGGGTGAAGCCTGGTTTCCCAGGGCGGAGGCGGGTCGTTTCCCGGTTCGCTATCTGGCGACGCCCGTCAGTGATGAACACAGCCGAACCGTGGGGGCTGTACTGTCGTTTACCGATATTTCCGAACAACGTCGGGCCGCCGACGATTTGCGCGCGGCGCGCACAGTGGCGGAACGGGCGAACGAGGCAAAATCCATTTTCCTGGCGAATATGAGCCATGAGATCCGGACGCCCATGAACGTCATCATCGGCATGTCGGACCTGGTGTTGGATTCCGAGCTCGATCACACGCAGCGCGACCGCCTGGGAAAGGTGCGGCAGGCAGCGAGCCTGCTCCTTGGATTACTCAACGATATTCTCGATTTTTCCAAGATCGAGGCGGGCAAGCTCGACCTTGAGCGTACCGATTTCAGCTTGCGTGAGATCGTGGACAGGGTGGTGGATGTGGTGGCCTTCAGGGCGGAGGAAAAGGGTCTCGCTTTGAGCGTGGATGTGGCGGAGGACGTACCGCCCGTGCTCAAGGGCGATCCGCTCCGGCTACAACAGATATTGCTCAACCTGGCCAACAATGCGGTCAAGTTCACGCGCGAGGGCGAGGTCCGCATCGGTGTGACTCGGGAACCGGAAGGGCGGCCGGACGGCCCCGGGGCGGGTGACCAAAGTGTTGTTTTGCGTTTCACCGTGTAGGACACGGGCATGGGCATCTCCAGGGCGCGGCAACGGCGCCTGTTTCAACCTTTTCAGCAGAGTGACAGCTCGGTCACGCGGGAATTCGGTGGTACGGGGCTGGGGCTGGCGATCTGCCACCGCCTGGTGACCTGTATGGGGGGGGAGATCGGCGTCGATAGTGAGCCGGACAAGGGGGCGCGTTTTCATTTCGCGGTTCGACTTGAATGCGGTGACGCGGCGGGTATCGATCGCCCCGTGAGCTTGGGAACTGAACAACGACGGCGCCTGAGGGGGCTGCGGGTGCTCGTGGCGGAGGACAATGCCCTGAACCGGGAACTGGCGGTGCAGGTGCTGAGCAAACACGGCATACAGGTGGTGACGGCGGAGCATGGCCGGGCGGCGCTCGAGCTGCTGTCCGCGGAGCGCTTGGACCTGGTGCTCATGGACCTGCGGATGCCGGTCATGGACGGCTTTGAGACCGCCCGCGCCATCCGCGGCCGGGAGGGCCTGAAGGATCTTCCGATCATTGCCCTGACGGCGGATGTGACCACTTCGGATCGTGATCGGGTGTTGGCCTCCGGCATGAATGCCCTGATCGGCAAACCTTTCGAGACCGAGGAGTTGTTGGCGCGCATAGCTGCCTGTGTTTCCGCCGCGGGGCGGCCACGCGCGTCGGACCTTGGAGATCCAGAATGCGTCCCAGTGCCGAACGAGCGGGCAATCGGGGTGGGGGCGCTTGATTCATCGCCCGACGCAGATCCTCTCGATGCGCTGGACGCTGTCGATCGCTCCGGCCTTCCGGATTATCTGCACGATGCCCAAACGTATCGGGGCGTGCTCGACGTGTTCCGGCGTGAGCAGCGGGATTTCGCGCAACGCTTCGCGCAGGCCCGGGATGGGCGCGACCAGGACGCCATGGTGCGCGCAGCACACACGCTCAAGGGCACGGCCGCCTGTATCGGGGCGACGGGGGTCCAGGATGCGGCCAGGGACCTGGAGAGCTTGTGTCGGGAGTCGGCCCCGGAGGACCGGATCGATTCCGCGCGGGAGCGGGCCGTGGGCCAACTCGATCAGCTGCTGACCCAGGTGGACGCATTGATGCCCCCCGAGTCAGGGTCGGCCCGGGAAGAATCCAGGAATCAAACCGCCTCCTGATTGTCTGACCGCGAATCCCTGAGCCCGGCTGGCGTCCCTTGGTTCTCCGGGTACGTCGGGCGCGCGCCAGAGGGATGGGGGATGGGGGATGGAGGATGGGGGTGTGGGAGGAAAACTTTCCGCCCGCTCTTGAATTCACTTCTTCCAACCCCATGTGCATCGGAACCGTTTCAATCCACCCCGAATACCTGAAGAAGCCATGACCGCCGAAGCCCAAAAGGAAACCCTGGAATTCCAGACCGAGGTGCAGCAGCTCCTGCACCTGATGATCCACTCCCTGTACTCCAACCAGGAGATATTCCTGCGCGAACTGGTCTCCAATGCCTCCGACGCCTGCGACAAGCTGCGCTTCGAGGCCCTGGGGGATGACGCCCTCTATGGGGACGACGGTGAGCTCAAGATCCGCGTCTCCGTGGACAAGGAAGCAAAGACCATCACCAT
>JBMYTY010000327.1:0-2817 GCA_049604855.1 Gammaproteobacteria bacterium
TGGGTCGGAGCCCCCATGGCCGAGGTAATCAAGCGCTTCCAGCCCACATCGAAGGCCAAGTATGTGGTCTTCAAGACGCTCAACGACCCCAAGCGCATGAGCGGTCAGCGACTTCCCATTCTCGACTGGCCGTATGTGGAAGGTCTGCGCATGGACGAGGCCATGAACCCGCTGAGCCTGTTCGTGGTGGGGCTTTACGGCGAGGAACTGCCCAACCAGAACGGCGCCCCCATCCGCATCATGGCGCCTTGGAAATACGGCTTCAAAAACATCAAGTCCATCGTCGCCGTGCACTTCAGCGAGACCGAACCCAGGAACACCTGGCAGGTGCAGGCACCCAACGAATACGGTTTTTACGCCAACGTAGACCCCGCCGTTTCCCACCCGCGCTGGAGCCAGGCGCGCGAGCGCCGCATCGGCGAACTCACCAAGCGCCCCACCCTGCCGTTCAATGGCTACGGCGAGCAGGTCGCCCACCTATACAAGGGCATGGACCCCAGGAAGCTGTACTGATTCAGCTGTACGGATTCACGCACGCGGGCAGGCCCGTCCCGGCGGACGTTCCGTTGTTCGGGGCCCGGAATCCATTCAACCGTCACCGCTCAAACCAGCAATCTCAAAGTGAAACGTCCCTGGCTCAAGCCCCTGGCATTCCTGCTTTGCCTGCTCCCCGCCCTGATCCTCCTCGGTGACGGTCTGACCGGGAATCTGGGCGTCAATCCCGTGGAGACCATCACCCACACCACCGGTGACTGGGCCCTGCGCCTGCTGCTGATCACCCTGGCGGTGACCCCGGCCCGGCGTTGGTTGGGCTGGACCTGGCCCGCGCCTCTGCGCCGCATGCTGGGACTGTTCAGCTTTTTCTACGTGGTGCTGCACTTCTCCACCTGGTTCATCCTCGACCAGGGCCTGTCCGTCCCGCTCATGATTGCCGACGTCATCGAGCGCCCTTACATCACCATCGGCTTCATTGCTTTCGTCCTGCTCATACCGCTGGCCGCCACATCCACCAACGGCATGATCAAACGTTTGGGCGGAAAGCGCTGGAAGGCCTTGCACAAGGCCGTCTACGCCATCGGCGTGCTGGGCGTACTGCACTTCCTCTGGTTGGTTAAGGCCGACTATATCGAGCCGGGTATTTACGCCCTAATCCTCGCGCTCCTGCTCATGGCGCGCCTCCCTGCCTCCCGGGCAACACGCCCCACCGCCACCCCGGGTTCCGCATCATCGTCCAACGGCCGCGCCTGATCACCGCCACCGGCCCCCACGAACCCATGGAGCCCCCTCAGGCCCCAGCCCGGACTTCCTCGAACAGTGCCCGATAGGCCGCCTGCATGGTTCGTTCATCAAAGCGCTGCTGAGCCCGGGCCCGGTTGTATTCGCCCATCTCGGCGCGACGGCCCGGCGAATCCGCCAGCTCGACCATCGCCTGAACGTGCGCGGTCACCGAACCGGTCTCGCAGAGATACCCACCCCGGCCGTGATCCAGCACTTCCGGAAGGGAGGAATTGTCGCTGGCCACCACCGGCAGACCACAGGCCATGGCTTCCGCGGCCACCAGCCCGAAGCCCTCTCGGAAACTCGGGTACAACACCATGTCCGATTGGCGATAGAGCTCATGCATGCGTTCGTACGGCACGGTAGCCAGCGGCTCGAGCCGTGGATGATCCGGCAGGCGGCCACGCCCACGCAGCCCCGGCAGGTACTGGATGACCATGCCATCGGGCAGGGACTCCGCCATGGCGGGCAGCAGGTGCGCCCCCTTGCGTCGGCTCATATTGGCGGCAAACAGAACCCGTAATGGCCCGTCTGAACGGGGCCCGGTGGAGGGCTGGAAGCGTCGCAGATCAATGCCGTTGTAGATGACACGGATATCGCCCCGGTAGCCGAGGTCCTGACTCAACAGGTCCGCGGTGAAGCGACTCACCGCCGTGACACGGTGCGCGTGCGCCAGCGCACGTCGATAGGCAGGCCTCAGCCCCAGTCGGTAAAACAACGATTGGGCCGGACTCGCGACGGCCACCATGGCCGGGTCGAGCACGTAGTTGTGCAGGGTGAGAACCAGGCGTTGTCCCGCGCGCAGGGGAAAGCCCGCGAAATCGGGAATCGAGTGGATGATGTCCGCGCCGTCCCCACAAAACGCGCCGAGGGCGGGCGGGAAGAAACCCCAGCGTGGGTGGACATCGCAGACCCGGTAGTCAGTCAGGCCCCGCGCCAGGCACTGATGCACCACCCAGGCACCGTTCCCTCTGGGCATGGGGCTCAGAATGCTCATCAGCGGTCTCCCACAGCGTCTGCTTCAGACGCGCTCATCCCGGACCTCCCGGCCAGACGATCAAAATGCCCGGCCAGTCGGCGTGTCAGTTCGCGGCGTTCGTAAAGTGCCGCGAATTCACCGCCGGGTGGGCGCGTATCAATGCCACCGTCGCGGGTCCGCAACTGGCTCAAGTGCACGATGGCCGCCGCTATCGCTGCAGGCTCATCGTCCGGAAAGAGCGCCCCCGGGCACCAGTCCCGCACCAGATCACGGTTGTCACCGGCGGGCGTGATGGCGAGCACCGGACGGCCGCTGCGAAGGTATTCGAAGGTCTTACCCGCCACGGCATGGACCCCGGGCTGATCGGGAATACCGGCTGCCAGCGCCTCGGACAGCGGCGCCTGGATCAACACCAGGGCATCCGCCGCGCACAGGCGCGCGATCGCCTCTTCGTGAGGCAAGCCCGCCGTCCATTGCAAGCCCGCCGTCCATTGCACGCCCTGCCCGGGCGAGGTTCGCCCGAGTAGGGCCGCAACCGCTGGAGGCTGGCGCCCGACAAT
>JBMYTY010000328.1:0-2817 GCA_049604855.1 Gammaproteobacteria bacterium
GCCTTGCTGGCCCAGTGGGTGTTGGAACGGGGGGAACGGCGTTGGGTCCCCAGGGGCTTGCGTCAGTAAGGCCGTGGACCGAATGCAGGCAGGGCATCTTCAGGCAAAAAACCCCTGCACAAACCACCCCCCGGTCCTCCGGTCGCGGAAAATCCACCGCCTCCGCAAGCGGCCGTCCTGAACGATGAAGTAATCCCGTGCCACGTCGTGACCATCCCACCAGCCGGTCTCGATGCGTTCGGGGCCGTCGATGAAGCGGTAGTGGCCCGGGTCCTCGGCGATGGCACGGGGCTCATCCAGCAGCCATAACGGCCGTACCCACTGCACGCTGATGTCACGGTGGGCACCGGGTTCACAGGGCACCCAGGCCCGTTCCGGACGATGATCCGGGGCCAGGCATATGCCCCCCACCCCGTCATGGCCCAGGCGGGCACGCAGGCGCTCCAAAAGCTGCTCGCCCGCCTCGGCCTCCTCCGCCGGGCTGCCGAACAGGTCGCGCGCCTGGGGCCGGAAGGACTCGATATCCACGGCCCGCAGGGTCACGGCGATCACCGGTTCCGGCAGGGCCTGGCGCTCCAGGCGCTCACCCAACAGGCCGGACAACTGTTCCGGATCGCGTCGTGGTCGATTCAGGCCCAGTTCGACGCGGGTGGCCCCAGCATCGCGATGACGCAGTTCCAGGGACAGACGGGTCACCCCGGCATCGGCCCCGCGCAGATAACCTTCCATCTCGGCCAGCAAACGCCCCGCCACATGCAGGATGCGCGCGCTGTCCACGCTCTCGTAGGCCATGTCCATCCGCCCCTCGTAGCCCGGCGGAGGCACCCAGGGCTCGCGCGGGTCTGGACGTTGGCCCAGCAAACGTTCCAGATCCGCCACCCGGGCGGCTCCGAAACGCCGCCCCAGCCCCGTGCGCGGCAGGCGCAACAACTCACCGATGCGCCGCACCCCCATGCCTTCGAGGGTATCCAGCAGCCGCTGGGAATCGAACAGCGCGGCCAGGGGCAGTGGCCCCAGACGGCCGGGGATCTCCTCCAGCGCCGTGATACGCAGGCTGACTCCGGCCCGTACCGCCACGCGCGCGGCCAGGGGCGTGGGCGCCACCGCCAATACCGGGCGATGTCCCATGTCCACCAGGCCCCGCGCGACGGCATCCCACAGGGCATCCAGCCCGCCGAACAGACGCAGACTGGCTCCGATCTCCAGGGTCAGGCCCTCACGCCCTTCCACCACCAGGCGCGGGCTGAACTGCCAGGCCCAACCCGCCAGGCGCGCGAGCAGCCGTTCCTCGGCATCGGCCTGGCGGGGGAAAACATGCAGATCGGCAATCAGCGCATAGGCGGCGTTCAGGGCCATACCCACGGCCACGCCACCATCACGGGCCAGATCATTACAGGCATGGACCCAGCGCCGTCCGCCCTCCTCGGTGGTCACCGCCACGGGCACATCATGACCACCGGCCAGCAGTTCCAGAGACAACTCCGGAAACCCCAATGCCAGCCAAAGTTCCCCGCCGGGACCCTGCCCGCCCGGCGCGGGCACATCGCCACGCACGGCGCTGATCTCGGGCTGCCGCGATGAGGCGCGCGCGCTTCGGTTCTGCTTCAGAGGGACAATGGCCATACTGTAAATATAGCCAGTGATCTGAAAGCATGACAATCGTCCGCCCCGATCAGCAGGCCACGCCCCAAGCCACGGAACGCGCCCGGCAATCAGACCGGGGTCGGAACTCCGATCACCCCGCCGGGATGTATCGCGGAGTCGTGCACGACCGCTGAGTCCGGGGCGACCGTGCACACCTTCCCGACGAACCGTCAGTACATGTGCTGACCACCATTGATGGACAGCGTGGAACCGGTCACGAAGCTGGCATCGTCCGCCACCAGGAACAGCACCGCGCGGGCGATATCCTGGGGCACACCCAGGCGTCCCACCGGAATGGTCCTGATGATCTTGGCCAACACATCCTCCGGCACCGCACGCACCATGTCCGTCTCCACGTACCCCGGCGCGATGGCATTGACGGTGATGCCCTTGCCCGCGCCCTCCTTCGCCAGCGCCTTGGTGAAGCCGTGGATGCCGGACTTTGCGGCGGCATAGTTCACCTGGCCGTATTGGCCCGCCTGGCCGTTCACCGAACCGATATTCACGATGCGCCCGAAACCCTGCGCCCGCATGCTGTCGATCACGCAGCGCGAGGTGTTGAAGCAGGACGCCAGGTTGGTCTGAATCACCCGATCCCACTGATCAAAGTCCATCTTGTGCATGGTGCCGTCGCGGGTGATCCCGGCGTTGTTGACCAGAATCTCCACCGGCCCCAGCTCGGCGCTGATCTGCTCGATCCCCGCCTGCACCGCGTCGAAGTCCGACACATCGAACTTGTAGGTGGGAATACCGGTATGCCGGGTGAACTCCGCCGCCGCTTCATCGTTGCCGCCGTAATTGGCCGCGACGGTGTAACCGTGCTCTTTCAGGGAAATCGAAATGGCGCCGCCGATACCGCGCGAACCGCCGGTGACAAGTGCTACACGTCCCATGGGGGGGACCTCCTCATGCTGCTGGGTGGTCGGGGTAGCGCCCCTCTGACCGGGCGCCCCGCTGAATCCTCACGCGCACGGGTACGTTGCCCGGTGCTATCCGGTCCTCATCCTGCGGCGCGGCATGGGGTGAATCAACAGGGGTTGGGTGTTAACCATGGGTTAAAGAGACGCCGAGCGGGAACCGGCTCTGCTACTTGACTGGAGTACAGATCTCGATCTGTCCCGCGCGCAGCGCGTTCCTCGGCTGGGCTAATCGCGGCGGGACGCCGCTCCCACA
>JBMYTY010000329.1:0-2809 GCA_049604855.1 Gammaproteobacteria bacterium
ATCAGGGCCACGACGATCCGTTGGATTGCCGGGGATTCGATCCATCGACCCAGTTGGTCCCGGGAGAAAGTGGTGGTGCTCATGGCGGGGCTGAGGGGGCATGGTGTGAAGGGCCGGGGAGTGTAGCCAGCCCCCATGACGGGGCCTACGATGGAAACGCGATGGATTTCCTCGCCCACCAAGCCCAAGCGCAAGCCCAAGCCCAAGCCCAAGCCCAAGCCCAAGCCCAAGCCCGAGCCCGCGGCCAATTCCCTTCCTGCCAGTGCCGCTGGACCGCGATGGCTTGCCGATACCTTGTCCCCGCCCGATTTCTTACCAACGAAGCCCCGCCATGTCTGATCTGCTGGCCGTCCTGCTGGACGGTGTCGCCCAACTCGAATACGACCGCGCCAAAGCTCTGCCACCCCAGCAGGAGCTCTACCTGGACAAGATGGATGAAAAGATGGCCGAAGGCATCGAGGAGGATGGCGTTCCCGTCCCCGATCCCGATATGGCTGCCCGTGTGCGATTCGTGGCGGCCAACCTGGTGCATGCCATACAGTCCGATAACGAGGCCATGGCGGCGGCCATGTGCGCCTGGCTGGCTTTGCGCCAGCCGGACCTGAAGCAGGTCAGGGTGACCACGGTGGACGGCGGCATGAGTATCGACCTGGACTACGAGAACGCCTACGGCAAACAGGTGGGCGTGTCCTTCACCCGGCACTGATCCGCCCGTCGTCACGGGGCTGAAACCGGGATGGTGCAGGCTGCCCCACCGCCCTGCATCGGCAACCATCAGTGCCCTCCATCCGACCTTTGCCCGGTACCCCTGAGCCCGCCATGAATACCCGTGTCCCGATGGAATCCCAGGGCTCCGTGGTGGAAGTCTTGCGGACCTTTCTGCTCCTGGGTCTGACCTCATTCGGGGGCCCGGTGGCGCACATTGCTTATTTCCGACGCGCCTTCGTCGAGCGGCGTCGTTGGATCGACGAGGCCCGTTTCGCACAGCTACTGACCATGGCCCATTTCCTGCCCGGCCCCGCCAGCAGCCAGCTGGGTTTCGCCCTGGGCTTGCACCGGGCGGGTTGGGGAGGGGCGTTGGCGGCATCGTTGGCCTTCACCCTGCCGTCCGTGTTGTTGCTGTTGGGTTTTGCCTGGCTGTTGCCCAGCCTGCCCGCCGGGCTGGCCCATGGATTGGTGCAGGGTCTGAAACTGGTGGCGGTCGCCGTGGTGGCCGATGCCATCCTGGGTATGTCCGCCAAGCTCTGCCCGGATACCACGCGCCGGGGGATCGCCCTCCTGGGCGCCTCGATCTTGCTCTTGTTCGGCAACCCCTGGGTGCAGTTGCTGGTGGTGCTGGGCGGGGCCTTGGCCGGGATGGCCCTGTTGCGGGTCGATGTGCCCGCGGGTGGTTTGAGTGTTCGTGCGGGCTTCGGGCCGCGCGTAGGTGTTGTGGTTCTGATGGTGTTTCTGGCGCTGCTGCTGGGTTTGCCCCTGCTGGCCGGTGCCGGGAATGAACTGGTCACCCTGGCGGAGCGTTTCTACCGTGCTGGCGCCCTGGTGTTCGGCGGTGGTCACGTGGTGTTGCCCCTGCTGGAGCAATCCATGGTGGGGCCGGGGGGTGTGAGTGCCGAGCAGTTCCTGGCCGGGTACGGGGCCTCCCAGGCCATTCCCGGTCCGATGTTCGCCTTCTCCGCCTACCTCGGCCTGTTGTCCGGGACCGGGGGCGGACCCGCGGGGGCGGCCGTGGCGCTGTTGTTCATGTTTCTGCCCGGCATGCTGCTCATGTCCGCGGCCCTGCCACTCTGGGCCGGTATCGCCGGTCGCCCCCGCGCGGCCAATGCCATCGCCGGTACTGGCGCGGCGGTGGTGGGCTTGTTGGGCGTGGCCCTTTACGACCCCGTCTTCACATCAGGGATTCACGACGGCACGGGGCTGGCCATCGCGCTGATCGGCTTCGGGATGTTGCGGGTCTGGCGTTTGCCGGTGCTGTGGGTGGTGGCCTGGTGCGTGTTGGCCTCTCTGGCGCGCGTTTGGGTCTTCGGAGACCTGTAGGGTTGCCCGGGCCCGGTAGGTCGGGGCGGGGGCCCAGACCGTGTCGAGGAGGTGGTCGCGCGTGGCCAGCGGGGCGTGAAGCCGCCCCCCTCCGGGAGGGGCGACACGCGATAGGCGTTACGCGCCACATGCCTGGGGCTCAGGAACGCTCCCCACCCTTGCAGTGGTGGCCGGGACGACCTTTGCCCTTGCCGTCTCCGGGGCCACCCTCGCCGTGGCGGCGGGCCATACGCTGCTCGCGCATCTCGCTCATCTTGGCGCGCTGTTCCTCGGTGAGGATGGCGTCGATCTTGCCGCGCATCTCCTCGCGCATGGCTTTGCGTTGCTCCTTCTGTTCGGCGTAGACCGCCTCGATCTGGCTGCGCTGGGCCTCGCTCAGGCCCAGGTTTTCGGTCATTCGGTCAAGGCCCCGGGTGCCGCCCGCGAGGGCGGTGCTGGTGATGGCGGCGGCGGTGATGAGGCCGGCGATCAGCAGGCCGGCGGATTTGCTGGGGATGATTTTCATGTTGCTGCTCCGAAGTATTCGGTCGTGAGAGTGTTGGGTGACGGTGGCCGTCGGCCTTCCGTGATGGAGAGTCTCAGCCCGCAAAGGGCAGCAATCGGTCAGTGAATCGGGAAGAACTGTGTAAGCGGTCTTCAAACGGGGCGTGCTGGGTTGCCGGTGCCCGAGGCGGTGGTGTGGCCCCGGTCAGCATTGCCCGGGGCCCTGGGACGGGCACAGCCGACCGGAGCGGCGTGATTCATGGCCCACATGCCCAGGCAGGCCAGGCCGACC
>JBMYTY010000330.1:0-2809 GCA_049604855.1 Gammaproteobacteria bacterium
CCTCGACCGTTGCATCCTCGAATGCGATCCCCAGAAGACGCTCTATGCGCTCACGTCGCAGGGTGACGGCCGGTTTTTCCGGCAGTTCGGCTTCGACGCAAACGTCGACCAGCGGACCGGGCTCGCCACCGCATATATCGAGCAAGAGGGCAGAGGCCCGCTCCATGGCGCGGACGCACAGATCGGGATCGACCCCGCGTTCAAAGCGATGGGAAGCATCCGTATGCAAGCCATGGTTTCGGGCCCGACCGGCAATACTCACCGGGGCAAAAAAGGCGCTTTCCAGGAAGATATCCCGGGTGCTCGAGGTGACCCCACTCCCCTCGCCGCCCATGATCCCCGCCATGGCCAGGGGCCCGTTCGCGTCGGTGATCGCCAGGGTATCGATACCGAGCTCAACCACCTTGCCATCAAGAAGCTCGAGTTTTTCGCCCTGCCGGGCGCGACGCACCACGATTCCCTCGGACAACTTGCCGAGATCAAAGGCATGCATGGGCTGACCAAGCTCCAAAAGAACGAAATTGGTGACATCGACCCCCGGGCCAAGGGAGCGGATACCCGATCGGCGTAACTTCTCCACCATCCACAAGGGCGTTTGCGCATCCGGGTCGATGCCCCTGATCACACGTCCCACGTAACGGGGGCAATCCGACGGGGACTCCAGTGTCACGGGGAAGGTATCGTCGATGCGCGGGACCACGGGTTCGATAGCCGGGGGCGTCAGGTCCGTGCTGTTCAGCACGCCGATTTCCCGGGCAATGCCGGCCACGCTGAGGCAGTCACCACGGTTTGGCGTGAGATCGATATCGATGGATACGTCGTCCAGCCCCAGATACGCGCGAATATCCTCGCCAAGCGGCGCGTCAGCGGGCAGCGGCATGAGTCCGTCAGCGGATTCAGCCACTCCGAGCTCCTTGGCGGAGCACAACATTCCCATGGACTGCACGCCGCGCAGTTTCGCCTTTTTGATCTTTATCCCGGGGAGCACGGCACCGACGACCGCGCACGGGGCCCGCATGCCCACGTGGACGTTCGGCGCACCACACACGATCCGCAGGGGCTCGTCTCCCCCCACGTCCACCTTGGTGACGCGCAATTTGTCGGCATCGGGATGCGGTTCAACCTCTAGAACATGTCCCACGACCACGCCACCGAAGTCTCCCGCGACCGCTTCCGTGCCATCGACCTCCAAACCGGCCATGGTCAACTGACTGACCAGTGTCTCGGTATCGGCTTCGGGATTGACCCATTCGCGCAGCCATTTTTCGCTGAGTTTCATCTGAGCTTTCCGTTGAATCTGTAATCGTTGCTGGCAATCAGGCGAACTGGCGCAGGAAGCGCAGATCGTTCTCGAAGAACAGGCGCAGGTCGTTGACCCCGTAGCGCAGCATGGCGAGCCGCTCGACACCCATCCCAAAGGCATAGCCGAGCCACTGCTCGTTATCGATGCCGACCTCGGAGAACACATTGGGGTGCACCATTCCGCAGCCCAGCACTTCCAACCAGCCGGTATGGGAGCAGACACGACAGCCTTCCCCGCCACAGATCACGCAGCCGATATCCACCTCGGCGGACGGCTCGGTGAACGGGAAGTAGGACGGCCGGAAGCGGACCGGGAGATCATCCTGCTCAAAGAAACGCTGCAGAAAGAGGGACAGGGTTCCCTTGAGATCGGCGAAGCTGACCTGGTCATCCACGAGCAACCCCTCCACCTGGTGAAACATCGGCGTGTGGGTCAGGTCGGAATCGCACCGGTAAACACGCCCCGGGGCGATGATGCGCAGTGGTGGCTTCTGCTGCTCCATGACGCGGATCTGCACCGGTGAGGTGTGGGTGCGCAGCAGTCGGTGGGCATCGAAATAAAAGGTATCGTGCATGGCCCGTGCCGGATGGTGATCCGGGATATTCAATGCCGAGAAGTTATGGTGATCGTCCTCGATCTCCGGGCCTTCGGCGGTCTCGAAGCCCATGGAACCGAGCAATGCCTCGATACGCTCCATGGTTCGGGTTACGGGATGCAGGCCGCCCCGGTCACGCCCCCTACCGGGAAGCGTCACGTCGATACGTTCGGCGACCAGGCGGGCGTTCAAGGCCTCCGCATCCAGTGCTCCCTTGCGCTCTTCAATGGCACCCTGAACCGCCTGCTTCGCCGCATTGATGGCCTGGCCCGCCTCGCGACGCTGATCGCCGGGCAATTTGCCCAGTTGTTTCAGCTGTTCGGTGAGCAATCCTTTCTTGCCCAGGTAGCGCACACGCACCTCGTCAAGTGCCGCGGCATCGGCGGCGGCGGCAACCGCCGCGTCGGCATCGAGTTGAAGCTGTTTCAGATCATCCACGGGTGGGATCTCTTCTGTTGAGGGTTCAGGGGGCGGAAAAAACGCAAAAAAGGGGAAAGGCCATGGACCTTTCCCCTCTTCTGCTTCATCGCTGCCGGGTCACCGGACCCGACATTACCGGCATCAGCCCCGAGGGACTCAGCCGTTGAGGGCGGCCTTGGCCTGCTCGGCGATGGCGCTAAAAGCGGCTTTGTCGTGAACAGCGATATCGGCCAGAACCTTGCGGTCGACTTCGACACCGGCCTTGTGCAAGCCATTCATGAACTTGCTGTAGGACAGGCCGTTGTTGCGTGCCTCGGCATTGATGCGCGCGATCCACAGGGCGCGGAACTGGCGCTTGCGCTGACGGCGGTCACGGTAGGCGTACTGTCCGGCCTTGGTAACGGCCTGGACGGCCACACGGTACACACGACTGCGGGCACCGTAGTAACCCTTGGCCTTGGCGAGAACTTTTTTGTGACGGCGGTGAGCGA
>JBMYTY010000331.1:0-2800 GCA_049604855.1 Gammaproteobacteria bacterium
CGCGGTGTTCGCCCAGTTCAAGAGCAATCCTGAAGACTTTATTAGCCAGGCCACGCGCCTGATCAACGAGCAGAAGGCTACGGTCATCGTGGAGCACCTCGCCTACAACGCCCTGGACGCCACACACTCCCTCGGCATCTTCACCCAGCACAAAGACCGCCAACCGCTGGAAACCGCGTTCAAGGCTGACCACCACATCTACGACTACGTGTTCACCGATTCAGACACCGAGAGGAAATTCGTCGAGGCTCTGGACACCAGCACCGAGGTGGTGGTCTACGCCAAACTCCCGCGCAGCTTTTTCATCCCCACCCCCGTGGGCAACTACAACCCCGATTGGGCCATTGCCTTCGAGCAGGGCGCGGTGAAGCATGTGTTTTTCGTCGCGGAGACCAAGGGGTCCATGTCGTCACTTCAGCTTCGGGAAATCGAGAAGGCGAAGATCGAATGCGCGCGGCGATTCTTCGCGAATATCACGGCGGAGCAGGTGCGCTATGACGTGGTGTCCAGCTATGGGGACCTCGTGAAACTCGTGCACTGACCCTTGCCAGGCAAGAGTCCACCTGAACCAGCGGGTCAACCTGGAGGTACCGGTCAGGGGCGTCAGCACTTGGCCCATGCGCACAGGCTTGCTCACGTACTCATCGAAGCCCGCCGCGCGAATGAGGCTCGCATTCGCGGCCAGGGCGACCACGGGTATCCCGCGGGCATTGCGTCATCGCATACCGAAACCAAGCCAATACCGCGTATGTCTGCGCTCTCCAGTCCGCACCAACGCCCCCATCTCCACCAAGGCGGCCAGATCCCTCCCCGCCGTCGCCGGTGACGCCCCCGTGATTCCCCGGTACTTGCCCGCCGAGAGCCCACCCTCGAAGCCTTGAGGCCCCTCTCTCAGCAGGCGCAGCAGTGCCTTTTCCTGGCGTGGGTTCATGCGGCCGCGCAGACCGTCGAGCAGCTTGGTCTTTTCGATGAAGAATTCGATCCAGCTCAGTGCATCGGCCTGGGCCGCGAGGACGGTCTCTCCGAACCAGAGCAGCCATTCGGTCACTTCGTTTTCCCGGTTCGCGGCCGCGAGCGCGGCATAGTAGGCCTTGCGGCGGCGGTGGATCTCGGCGGACAGGACGATCATTGCGGCCTCCGACCGATTCTTGGCGATTGCCTGGGACAGTGCCTTTTCGGAGATCGCGCGGGCGAGTCGGCCGTTGCCATCCTCGAAGGGATGGATGGAGACGAAGTACAGGTGGGCGATGCCAGCGCGGGCCAGGGCGGGTAGCGCATCAACCTGTCCGGGCGCGGTGGCCTGGTACCACTTCAGAAAGGCCTCCATCTCGTTCGCGACGCGCTCGGCGGGCGGTGCCTCAAAGTGGACCTTGGGGGCGTGGATAGGGCCCGATACCACCTGCATGGGGTCGGGGTGGGCGCGGTAGGCCCCTACGCTCATGTGATCCTCCCGGCCCTGCATGATCTGGCCATGCCAGCGCCACAGGCTCTCGCGGTCCAGGGGCTCGGCTCGGGTTCGGAGCAGGTCCACCATCATCTGGGCCATGCCCCGATCCGCCGGGGTGCCGGACGCCGCTCCGGTCCATCGATCGGATGTATGCAGACCGAATTCGCGGAGGATGGAGGATCGGACGCTGTCGCGGTCCAGGACTTCGCCCTCGATTCCGGCGCTGTTCAGGGCCTCGGAGGTGGCCAACTCGACGCTGATCCGTTCCTTGTCGTCATCGGCGAGGTGCTTGAACGACCCCACGAGCACCCCGCCCTCGCGCAGGAACGCTGCTTCCAGTCCCTCAAGCGCTACTCGGTCATAGCGAAATCGCGGCCAGTCGGATTGTTGCCAGTTCCAGCGTTTCATGAGCGATAAGGTAGCGGCTTATCACTCAAGTTTCCCGAATTCATGATCGATAGAGGGTGTGTCTATCGATCATCGACAGGACACCGGGGCCCTGCATGAGGTCTCGTTTCCCGTCCGTGTTATTCGACGTGTGGCTTGGTTGTCATATCCAGTCCTACGGCCCGTAAGACGGCGAGGGTGGTCTTCAAGGTGGGATTGCCCTTGTCGCTGAACGAGCGATAAAGCTGTTCGCGGGACAGGCCGGTGTCGCGCGCAACCTGGGTCATGCCTTTGGCCCGCGCGACGACGCCTAAGGCCTTGGCGATGTAGGAGGCATCGCCGGTTTCGAAGGCGTCGGCGAGGAAGGTTTCGATGCCTTCCGGGGTGGTCAGTTCGTCAGCGGGATCGAATCGGAGAAGAGTGTCATTCATAGCGATGAATCCAGTTCGGCGGCCAGGCGTTTGGCGGTGGCGATGTCGCGGGTTTGGGAGGATTTGTCGCCGCCGCACTGCAATACGATCAGTTGCTCCCCACGCCGGGTGAAATACGCCCGGTAGCCAAGGCCGTGATGAATGCGCAATTCGCTGATTGCCTTGCCGACCGGTTAAACGTCGCCGGCGAGGCCGTTTGCCAGACGGAAACTGCGGGCGGCGATCAGGGCTTTGGCGCGTGAGTCGCGAATCCGCGACGTCCATTTCGCATAGGTTTGGGTTTGCTTGATCTCTATTTCGGCGAAAAATGTAGTTCGTTGACTACATCATTGCCACAGTGTGTTCTCTTCGTTTTGGGCATGGGTCTGTTTGCCGGGAGTAGTGGGGATAAACCACGTTTCTTGATTGATCGGCCCCGGTTCAAGACATCCCCTTCGTGCCCGAAGCCGCCACTTACCCAGCGATTGATGTCCGACGAAACAATGGCACCCGTTGATGAGGTACACATGGTGCACCCTGGCAGGGAGGCCTCAGT
>JBMYTY010000332.1:0-2787 GCA_049604855.1 Gammaproteobacteria bacterium
GTAATTCATCTATCCCTGCCAAGCAAAGCGCGAAGGATTGCGAACCAAACCCGCGATTGTTGGATCCTGAGCCCACCGGCGGCTCGTCTTGGCGATTCTGGGCGATTCTGGGCACCTGCCGACGCGCATCACGTCGGTTCTCACGGGGCATTCCCCCCCGGCAACTCGTAACCCATCCCCCGATAACTACTCGCCCGCTTCGCGAACATCCGCGCCAGCACGGGCACCTGGGCATCCACATAGTCGTACACCCGCACCTCGCCCTTGCCATCGTGGTCGCGGTGCAGACGGCCGACGTATTGCTGGAGGGTGCCTCGCCAGGCGACTGGCAGGGTGAGGAACAGGGTGTCCAGGCGCGGGTCGTCGAAGCCTTCGCCGATGTAGCGGCCGGTGGCGATCAGTACCCGTTCCTCGTCATCGGGTATCTCGGCCATGCGCTCGCGGATGGCGCGGGTTTGTTTTCGTCCCCCGCCCCCCTTCAGGACCATGACGTTGCGGGCAAAGGGCGTGAGTTGCTCCGCCAGGGCGTCGGCATGCTCGACGCGCTCGGTCAACAGCAACGGTGAGCGCCCCTCTTCCAGGGCCATCAGCAGGTCATCGAAGATCAGGGCGTTTCGCTCCGGGTCCGCGGCTAGTTGGTTGTACAGGGTCTGGATGGCGGGCTCTTCATCTCCCTCGGGCAGGCGGAATCCGGTCTCGCGCACGATGACTCGATGGCGCAGACCACTGCGCTTGAGCTGCTCCCGGGCCCCGGCTCGGTAACGGATGGGCCCGCACTGCATGGTGATGATGGGGTGCTTGCCGTCCTTGCGTACCGGCGTCGCCGTCAGGCCCAGGACGTAGCGGGCCTTGACCTGACTCAGCACCTGTTCGAAACCAGCGGCCGATACGTGATGGGCCTCGTCGACGATGATCTGGCCGTAGTCCGCAACGATGTCGTCCACCACGCCCTTCCGGTTCAGGCTCTGGATGACGGCGATGTCGATCTCTCCACCGGGCGAGCGCTTGCCGCCACCGATCTGGCCGATACGTTTTGGATCGAGATCGAGAAACTGACCCAGGCGCTGTTTCCACTGGGTCATCAGTTGGCGGCGGTGCACCAGGACCAGGGTGTTGACCCCGCGCGCGGCGATCACATGGGCGGCGACCACGGTCTTGCCGAAGGCCGTGGTGGCGCTGAGAACCCCGGTGTCGTCGTGGAGCAGGGCTTCGCTGGCCTGTTGCTGATCCGGGCGCAGTTGGCCCTGGAAGCTCACACCGATCTCGCGACCGGAGAACCGTTTGTCCTCAAGGGCTGTGGCGATGCCGTGGTCCGTCAGCAACGTCCGCACCGCGTCCAGGCAACCGCGCGGCAGGGCAATATGTTGGGGATGGTCCTCCGTGCAACTGATCACCCGGGGCTTGCCGAAGGTGGACATGCGCAGGGCCTGGGCTTGATGAAACTCGGGGTTCTGAAAGGCGGCAATGCGGATCAGGCGGTTGATCAGAGCCGGGGGCAGCCCGGCCTTCTCCACGAAGACCCGGCTCGCCAACACCACCTGAACCGAGGCCGGCAGCGGGCCTGGCATCGCCGTCTCCAGACTGGAACCCGAGGGTGGCAGCTCCCATGGTGCATCATCGGTCGGCTCAAGCACGGTCTGCCGGGGCAAGCCCACCACATCGCCCGAGCGTTCCGCGTCGGCGACCCGCTCATGCACCGCAACGCCGCTCATGCGTCCCACACCCTGAAGAAAGGCCCACTGGTCCGGCCAAGGCTGGAAGGCCCAGTCCACGAACAGGCTGTTGCCCGCCCGTCGCGGCTGTCTCTGCAGCGGCAAGGCAATCAGATTACCGAATCCACCCTGGGGCATGGTGTCCTGATTCGGGAACAATCGGTCGTAGGAGTCCAAACCGATCCCAGGCCGTCGCCCCATGGCGAGGGTCAACAGGGCGGCACCCAGCTTGCGCGCCAGGACGGCCGCCACCGGTTCGGCGAAGAATATCCACACATGCCCGCCATTGCCCGAGCGCGAGCGTTCCAGAGCGGCGGGCACGGCCATCTCGTCGCAGGCCGCGAGAAAGGCCAACACATCCTCGCGCCAGCCCTGCTTGTCGAAGTCAGCGGCCAGAAACCAGCAGGTCTCATCGACCAGCAGCGGATAGACACCGAGCGTCAATCTGCCTGTCAGATGGGCGCGGATGACCTCGTCGGTGACCGGCAACAGCAAGCGGTTCGCACAGTCGGCGCACTTCACCCGGGGCTTTTCGCACAAGGGCCGCTGCCATTCATTGGCGCAGGCCGGTGAGTAACCGGAGCGCCCCTGGCGGTTCTCCCAACGGATGGGGTAGACATCCTCACGGCCTCGGAACAGGGAGCGGAAGAGCTGAATCTTCTCGGTTTCGCTCAGGGTTTGGTGAGCGGTGGTTTCAGATTGACGGTGGTTCGACAGGGCATCCTGGTCAGTCATTCCCAACAATTCCCGCAACCGGGAGTTCTCATCCCGTAGCCGCCCGCACTCCGCTTCCAGTTCTGCTATGCGTTGATCAATCTCTATCCGCGACATGTCGTTTCTCGTCTGTTGCAACGATTGAAGTCCCATCCGGACAACACTGGCCTCGCGGAATCCTTCATCCGTGGAAATTCAAATTGGCCGTTGGAGCCGACCAACGACTCGACTACCCTGCACGATCTCATCTGCCGATAGTGAAGCCGCAACGCGACCCAATGAGCACTTTTTCGATTCGAGCCCAAAACTTCCGTGTTTTCGATCGTTTCGATTGGGCCCCCAGCGAGGTCTGTCTGCTCGC
>JBMYTY010000333.1:0-2785 GCA_049604855.1 Gammaproteobacteria bacterium
GTCCCTCAATGCGCGCACCCTGCGCAAACTGGGGCTCACCACCACCATCCGGGTGGGGCTGAGCTACCTGAAAAGCCTGATCGTCAAGCGCAAACCCGAGCGGACCCTGGAGGATTTCATCGTCAACCGCTTCGGTCGCGTGCTCTATTCCATGTTCTTCGAGGCCTATACCGAGAAGGTCTGGGGGGTGCCTTGCACGCGGATCCCGGCGGATTGGGGGGCGCAGCGTATCAAGGGCGTGTCCATCTCGAGTCTGTTGCGACACGCCCTGCGCCGACTTTGGCCGCAACGGGCCTCCATCGAACAGAAGGAGGTGGAGACCAGTCTCATCGAGCGTTTTCTCTATCCCAAGCTGGGTCCCGGCCAGATGTGGGAGGTCGTTCGCGACGAGGTGGAGCGCTTGGGCGGGACCGTCCTGCTGAACCACGAGGTGCGGGCCGTGTACCACGATGAATCCGGTGTACGCGCGGTATCCGTGGTCCCGACCGCTGGGGGTGAGCGGCGCATGGCCGTGGATGTGCTCGTGTCCACCACCGATGTGAAACACCTCGTCGCCGGTCTGGAACCACCGCCCCCGCCGCGTATTCGGTCCATTGCCGGTGACCTGCCGTACCGGGATTTCATCACGGTGGGGGTATTGCTCAAGGGGCTGCGCAATCCCGAAGAGGAGGAGGGGCAGGGCATCGAGGACAACTGGATCTACGTGCAGGAACCGTCGGTGCGTGTGGGCCGAATCCAGTTCTTCAAGAACTGGAGCCCGTATATGGTCGCTGACCGTGACACCGAGTGGTTGGGCCTCGAGTACTTCTGCAACGAGGGTGATGATCTGTGGTCTCTGGGTGATGCCGAGTTCGCCCGCATGGCCGTCGATGAACTGGCGCGGATCGGTCTGGCGCGCCCCGAGGACCTGCTCGATACCCACGTGGTGCGCTACCGGAAGACCTACCCGGCCTATTTCGGCAGTTACCGGGAGTTCGCCGTCGTGCGCGATCACCTCGATGGCATAGCCAATTTGTTCCTGGTCGGGCGCAACGGAATGCACCGTTACAACAACCAGGACCATTCCATGCTCACCGCCATGTTGGCCGCGGAGCGGATCATCGCCGGTTCGCAACAGCGCTCGGATCTTTGGGACGTGAACACCGAACAGTCCTACCATGAGACCCGCTGAGCGCGGGCGGGCGACGGGGGTCGCCATAGGTCTGGGCGTTGCCGTACTGGTGGGTTGGTGTTTCTGGCTTGCCGTGGCGGTGCTGGCATCCCCCGAGCCCGGTGGTACCGATGCCTTCATCTTCAAGGATGCCGCGTGCAACCTGGCTCAGGGGCATGGGTTCAGGGCATCCGCCATTCCTGGAAACCCCGGGGCGGTGCGGGAGCTGTATTCCGCCTATTCCCCCCTGCATCCGCTCATCTTCGGTGCCGCATTCATGGCCACGGGCTGTACGCCGTTGGTCAATACCGTCATTGAGCTGGGGATAGCGACGCTCGCGGTCTTGGTGGTTCTGCTGGCGTTGCGGCTCCATCACTGGGTCGCCGCGGGTGGGCGCTGGCGTTTATTCCTGGGGGTGGTTCTCGCGGTACTGGTGGGGTTGAACCTGCCCACGGGCCTGCAGACCAATCCCATGGACCGGCCGGACAATATGGCTTTGATCGGTTTCGTGCTGGCCTTGTGGCTCGCTCGCCGACATGCCGGAGCAGGGGGGTTCGTGGCCGGGATCGTGGCCTGGGTTCACCCGTTCGGCGCGCTGATGTCGGCATTCGGGGTCTGGCTCGTGGCGGTATGCGTGCCCGCGCTGCAGGGAGGACACGCCGGTGTGAAGGCGCTTGCCTTGCGTACGCTGGTGATGATCCTGTTTTTCCTGCTACCTGTTTTCGCGCTTGTCGCTTTGGCCTTGCTCCTGGATCCCGGGGCGTTGCCGCGTTTCCTGTCTCATGCTGTCGGCGTCAACAGCGGCTTACGCGCGGTTTCGGGTGGTCGCTCTTTCGCCGACCTGCTCGATTTCGGCTTGCTCAACGCGGGCTATCACTCGATCAGTCTCGGAGTCCGCCACGTGGCCGCCGTGCTCGCGGTTGGGGTTTCCGCGCTGCTCGCCAAGAGGGCGGGGGTATCCACGCGGTCCATCGTGGTCTGGCATATGGCGCTGGTGGTGTTTCTGCTCTGGCCAGTGCTGTTGTTCTCCTCGCAGAACGCCTACTGGACGCTGGCTGGAACGGCCGTCCTGCTTCTATTCGTTTCGGCGCCGCCAGACATGCGAGCACCGGGGGTGGCGGCGGGCCTGCTGGTTATCATTCTCGTTGCACTCACCCCCCCGTCCGTGTTCAGGATCTGGACGCGCATCAGTTACGCGGACAGCTTTTCGGCCGTGGACGAGGCGGCCCGTGCCTACTTCCGCGACCTGCCCGATACGGACTGGGTCGCGGTGCCTCCCGCCCTTCACACGCTGGCCAAGCAGTATCACCACAGGATTGCATACCCGGGTTATGCCGCGTCGGATGCGATCCGCTTCACGGGGCGTATGGAGTGCGCCTACGGGATGCCTTCGGGCTCACGCCCGTGGTTCGGAGGGGGGGGGCGCCACGGACGGTGAATTCGTGACGGTCTCATCAATCCCCGTCGAGGACGCGGGTTCGGTATTCGGCCTCTACACACCCGGGCGGTATTGGGGTTGGGCCTGCCGTTTCGAGCGGCGCAAGGCACTCGCGGTTCACTGAGGAAGCTCTGAGCGAATTGTGACACGGCGCCGGATGCGCCTACGGCTTATCCAGCCTACGAATCGATGCGTGG
>JBMYTY010000334.1:0-2777 GCA_049604855.1 Gammaproteobacteria bacterium
TTCCCTGGCCGCGCGCTTCAAGCTCGATGCCCGGGGGGATCAACTGAAGGCGGAGGTTCGTGCCGAGGCTCCCCGTTTCGCTTGGCACGGCGCGGGCGCGCAAGCGGCCAGCAGCCAGGTGCCGGAGGCTGGGCCGGGCGTGGTCGATCTGCCCGGGCCGGATAGGGTCGGGCGGACCGGCGCCGATAGGGTCGAGCTGGCCGGTGCCGAACTGGCCCTTGATTGGCGTGGTCCGGTGGATGCGCCTCATCGAGGCCGGGGTTCGCTGCGGGTCCAGGCCCGCTCCCTGGGCCTGATCGATGCGGCCGCGACCGATATCGATGCGCGCGTCGAGGGCGGTTGGGATCGGCACCGGATCGCCCTGCGCGCTCTGCTCAGTGGCGCGGACACCTCCCTGGCCGTGGAGTCCGCGGCCGAGGGAGGTTGGCCGGGCCTGAATGATCTGTCCGAAGCCGGTCAGCGGCCGTGGCTGGGGCGGGTGACGGGGTTGACGCTCGATGGCCCGCTCCCGGGAACCTGGGCCTTGCGTGACGCCGTGGCGGTGCGCGCGTCCATGTCGGAGTTCGCACTGGATGAGATGTGCCTGGATCGTTCCCCGGCGGGGCTTTGCGCCACCGTGGGCTGGACGGCGCGCGGTGGTCCCCGGGCCGATGTCACGCTGCGGGATCTGCCCTCCGGGTGGCTGGAGCGGGCGGCCAACGAGGCTGGCGGGATCGGCCTGCCCGAGGGTGTCTCGCTGAGTACCCGTCTTGGCGCCGATGTCCGCGTGCGGGGCGAGGACCTGTCCCTGGTCCTGCTGCCCGGCCAGGGCGTCGTGACCCTGAAGGAGCCGCCCCTGGATCTGCCCGGTCGGCTGCCGTTCCGTATCGAGGCCGCGAGCTTTCACCGCGAGTCGGGGAAGTCGCGGGCGGCCGTGGACCTGGATCTGGAGCGCTTCGGTCGAGCGCAGGCGGTGGTTACGCTCAGTCCCCGGGGCGGGACCCAGGCCCTGGGCGGTCGGGTGACGGCGCGCTCATCGGACCTGTCCTGGTTGTCGGCCGCCGTGCCTCAACTGACCCGGCTCCAGGGTGGCATGGATCTCGACATAGCCCTGGGCGGCACCCTGGAACGACCGGCCGTCGGTCCCAGTGGCGTGTTGCGCGTGGAGCGCGCCCGCTTGCCGGATGCGGGTATCGACCTGACTGATCTGGTGCTCGATTTCAAACCGGTGCCCGGTTCCGGAAAAGGGGAGCGCGGCAAGACCGGGGGACTGCCGGATGTGCTCCTGAACGGGGGCGCGGAACTGGCGGCTCCGCTCACCCCCGGGCGGGCCTGGAGCGGGCCGGGGGTGGCATCCGGACGCCTGCGCATCGAGGGACGCCTGGCCGGGGACGGGGAGAGCGTCAGCCTGCGTGTGCAGGGTGGACCGGTGCCGGTGATGCGTCTGCCGGATGTGAGCCTGGATGTGGCGCCCGACCTGCTATTCCGCTCCGAGGGCGGCGCGCGTGTTCTGGAGGGCACGCTGCGGGTGCCCCATGGGCTCTACCAGGCCACGGCGCTGCCCGCGGGCAGTGTCCGCGTGTCCGGCGATGAGTTGATCGTCGGTGAGGATGCGACGCCGAATCCGGCGAGCGACGATGGCCCGGGTCCGGGGTCAACTCCGGAATCAACGCCGCTGGCCGGTCTGCGCGCGAGTCTCGATATCGAGTTGGGGGACGATGTCCGGATCGATGCCTTCGACCTCAAGGCCCGCTTGGGTGGGCGCATGAATGTGCGGGTGCGCGAGGGACGCGAGAGCGCCGAGGGACGCATCGACCTGATCGAGGGACGCTACAAGGCCTATGGTCAGGATCTGACGCTGAGCCGTGGTTTCCTGCTGTTCAGTGGTCCCGCCGATGACCCCAGTCTCGACCTGCGCGCCAAGCGGACCTCCGTGGACGGCAAGACCACCGCCTATCTCGATGTATCCGGGACCTTGAGAGCGCCCCGCTTCGCGGTCAGCACCGAGCCCGCCGGGAGTGATGCCGATGCCCTGGCCTACCTGCTGACGGGACGACCGCTGGCCGGTGCGGGCAAGGGCGAGAAATTCGACATCTATGCCGCGGCGCTTGGCCTCGGCCTCGACAAGGGCGAACCCCTGTTCGCCGACGTACGCCGGGAACTGGGGCTGGATGAGCTGCAACTGAGCTCGGGTATGCGTTTGCAGGATACGGCCCTGTCCCTGGGCAAATACGTGAACCCCGATCTGTTCGTGGGTTACAGCATCAATCTCTTCGACCGGGCCGGTGCGGTGCTGCTGCGCCTGCGCCTGACCGATGCCCTGTCCGTGGAGGGGCGCAGCGGCCAGAGCCAGTCGCTTGATCTGATCTACACCATAGAGTCCCGGTGAGCCCGACCCCGGTCTTCGGCACCGTCAATCGTGCAGCAGGAAGGGCACCATGATCAGGGTGATACCGATCATGAACAGCATGAGCAGGTCATTGAGGTGGAAGGGATAGATCATCATGGCCGTGCCGCTGTACATGGGTACGTGCTCCTCGAAATTGAGGCCGTACAGGACGTAGCACAGGCCGACCACGCTGATTGCAAGACTCATCAGGAATTGGACCATCTCCATCGTTATTCCCCTGAATCCGAGTTCGGATCCGTTGCTCGTTGACGTGCATTCAGGGTGCGCCGATCAGGCGCGGGGATCTGAGAGGGCCATCACAGTTCGTCGGGAGAATTGAGAAACTACATTAAGTGTGGGGGTGGATGGCCCGACCCACGAAGCTCACCAGGGGCTTGCCCAGGGCTGG
>JBMYTY010000335.1:0-2771 GCA_049604855.1 Gammaproteobacteria bacterium
GCCGCCCCGGTCTACGAGGCGCTGCTCCGCGAGGGGGTCATCGTCCGGCCGGTGGCCAATTACGGTCTGCCGAACCACCTGCGTATCACCGTCGGAACCGAGCCGGAGAACCTTCGCTGCATTGATGCCCTGACCCGTGTCCTCGGGAATCTTCCGTCATGAGCGTGCGCATTCGGCGTTTGGCCATCATCGGAGTGGGCCTGATTGGCGGATCGCTGGCACGCGCCCTGCGTGCCGCCGGGGTGGTCGATGATATCGTGGGCTGTGGTCGTGGCCGGGAGAACCTGGAAACCGCCGTGGAACTGGGAGTCATCGACCGCTACAGCCACGATGTTTCCGAGGCCGTTCAGGGGGCGGACATGGTGTTCGTGGCCGTGCCGCTGGGCGCCATGGAAACCAGTTTCGCCGCCATGGCCGGGTGCCTGGACGCCGATGCGGTGGTCACCGACGGCGGTAGCGCCAAGGGCTCCGTGGTCGCCGCCGCCCGGGCCGCCTTGCCGGGGTTTCGCGGATTCGTTGCCGGGCATCCCATCGCGGGAACGGAGAACAACGGCGTTGAGGCGTCATTCGCCACCCTGTATGACAACCGGCGCGTGATTCTGACGCCCGATGCCGACACCGATCCGGGCGCTACCGCCCGGGTTGAAGCGATGTGGCGGGCCTGTGGTGCCCAGATCACCTACATGTCCGTGGAACATCATGACGAGGTGCTTGCCGCGACATCGCACCTGCCGCACATGTTGGCCTTTGGTCTGGTCGATACCCTGGCGCGGATGAAGGACAACGACGAGATATTCCGTTACGCGGCCGGCGGGTTTCGCGACTTCACCCGCATTGCCTCGTCCAACCCGGTCATGTGGCGGGACATCTGTATTGCCAACTCTGATGCCCTGTCCACCATGTTGTCGGCCTTTGCGCGGGAATTGGGCGCATTGGCCCGGCATATCGAAGCGGGGGAGGGCGATGCTCTTCTCGAGGTGTTTGAGAACGCGAAACGCGCGCGTGACCGTTTTATCGATGGGGCCGCGGACGTCAGCGAATGATCCGCGCCGGGTCTGGCGCATTGCGGTCCGGGCGTCGCGCCGCTAGCCTTCCCGCCCCCTCATTCCAATCACCCCAAGGCTCCACCCCATGAGTGGCTCCCATCTCAGCTATGTCGTTCAACCCGGCGGTTGCCTCGTCGGTCGCGCCCGCGTGCCGGGCGACAAATCCATGTCCCATCGATCCATCATGCTCGGTGCCCTGGCCGATGGTGTGACTGAGGTGTCGGGATTTCTCGAGGGTGAAGACTCGATGAACACCCTGCATGCCTTCAGGGCGATGGGGGTGAGTATCGAAGGGCCCGTCGTCGGCCGCGTTCGTATCGAAGGCGTTGGGGTGGATGGGCTGACGGCACCGGAGGCTGAACTGGATCTGGGTAACTCCGGCACGGCCATGCGCCTGATGTCCGGGCTGCTTGCCGGGCAGGCATTCGACACGGTTCTGACCGGCGACGCGTCTCTATCCGGGCGCCCGATGGGGCGGGTTACCCAGCCTCTGGCGGAAATGGGGGCCGAGATCGGGACCGCTGAGGGAGGCACGGCACCTTTGCGCATCCGTGGCGGGCGAACGCTGCGTGGCATGGATTACACGATGCCCATGGCCAGTGCCCAGGTGAAATCCTGTCTTCTGCTGGCGGGGCTGTACGCTCGGGGGCGGACCTGCGTGACCGAGCCCGCACCCACACGCGATCACACCGAGCGCATGTTGTCCGGATTCGGCTATGCGGTCAGTCGCCAGGGGGCGACCGTGTGTCTGGAAGGCGGAGGGCGCCTCAGGGCCACGGATATCGACGTGCCGGCCGACATATCCAGTTCCGCTTTCTTCCTGGTGGGCGCGAGCATCGCAGAGGGATCTGACCTCACGCTTGAGCACGTGGGCATGAATCCGACCCGGGATGGCGTGATCAACATCCTGCGCCTCATGGGGGCTGATATCGAGGTGCTCAATCCGCGCGAGGTCGGGGGGGAACCGGTCGCTGACCTGCGGGTCAAGGCCGCGCCGCTCCGGGGCGTTCGAATTCCGGAGGACCAGGTTCCGCTGGCTATCGACGAGTTCCCCTCGCTGTTCGTCGCGGCGGCCTGTGCCCTGGGCGAGACCGTTCTGACCGGTGCCGAGGAGCTGAGAGTGAAAGAATCGGACCGGATCCAGGTCATGGCGGATGGTCTCCAAGAGCTGGGCATAGATGCCCGTCCGACTCCTGATGGGATCGTGATCCAGGGTAAGGGGCCGGGTGCGGTCTTCTCCGGTGGCGACGTCGATAGCCGCGGTGATCATCGCATCGCCATGTCCTTTGCCATGGCCGCGTTACGGTCTGCGGGCACGATCCGCATCCGGGACTGCGCCAATGTGAATACTTCGTTCCCCGGTTTCGTGAATCTGTCACGCGGCGTCGGGCTCGATGTGAATGAGGAAAACGCCGATGGCTGAACATGCACCTGTCCTGACCATCGACGGGCCTGGAGGGGCCGGTAAGGGAACGGTAAGCCAGATGCTCGCGGAGCGCCTGGGCTGGCACTACCTGGACAGTGGTGTCATGTACCGGGTGACGGCCCTGGCGGCCCGTCGTGGTTGCGTTGCGTTCGATAACGAGGCGGATGTCGCCGCGCTGGCCCGGGCATTGCCGGTCAGCTTCGAGCCGGTTCAAGGTGGTGCACCCAGGGTTCTGCTGGATGGCGAGGAGGTCAGTGGCGATATCCGAACGGAGCAGGCCGGTAGTGACGCATCCCGCG
>JBMYTY010000336.1:0-2769 GCA_049604855.1 Gammaproteobacteria bacterium
AATCATGCCCGCCGGGTGGGTCCGCATGTCCGCCTCGTCGTACTTCGGCGCGAAGCGGTGCTCCTCATCGAAGATGGAGATCACACGCCAGGTGCACAAGCCGGTCAATCGGTCCTCTTCCAGAACACAGTGCCGCGGGCCACGGGAATCCAGCACTTCGATGCCCTCTTCCCTGGCTTCCTTGAGCTCCTCCGGGTCAGCCAAAAAGTGATCGAAATCTTCCATGGCGCATACCGTCATCCCCACTTTGCCGTAGCGCTGGTTCTGGATCCGCGCCAGTGAGCGCGCAATGTCCATGGCGACGTTGCCTCCGCCGATGACCACGACCTGCTCCGGCACCTCGATCTTCTCGCCCAGGGTGACCCGGGCCAACAGGTCGACCGCCTTGAAAACATGCGGATGATCACTACCGGGGATACGGGTGGAGCGCCCGAAAGAAAGGCCCAGGGCAAGCAGGACGGCGTCGTATTCCTCTTCAATGGATTGCAGACAGATGTCCTCACCTACCTGGGTGTTGCAGCGAATATCGACACCCATGGAACGAATCACATCCACGTCACGATCCAGCTTGTCGTAGGGAAGCCGATATTCAGGGATTCCGTAGCGCGTCATGCCACCCGGCTCCGGTCGACTCTCGAAGACCACGACTTCGTGCCCTGAGCGGGCCAGGTCGTAAGCCGCGGTAAGCCCGGCCGGTCCTGCCCCCACAATGGCCACTTTCTGTCCCGTCGACACGGTACATTTACCGCGCGCCGCGATCTCCTTGACCCGGTCATGAGACACGGCATCCATGGCGTAGCGTTTGAGCCAGCGAATGGCGACCGGCTCCCCACGACGGCCGATGGAACAAGCATCCTCACAGCGGTGGGTACACACCCGGCCGCAGACATGCGCGAAGGGATTGGTGCGGTAGATCCACTGCACGGCTTCCTCGGCATCTCCATTCCAAAGTGCCCGGATGTACTCGGGGGCATCCATGTGCGTGGGGCAGGCCTCGTGGCACATGCCACACTGAACACAGCGCGATGCCTCCAGCAGGGCCGCCTGGGGATCAAAGCCCGAGACGATCTCGTCAAAATTGTCCGAGCGTGAGGCCGGTTCCACCTCGGCCATGGGCTTGCGGTCGTGATCAATCAGATCGGCGTCATCAGATTTCGCCCAGCCTTTTCCGAAGTACTCGTTATGAATCCCGTTCGGGTCAGGGAGTACGAAGTAACTATCAAGTTCGTCACCGTCACAGGTGTGAACGTATTCGCGTGACAGGGATATGGACCCCGTCGGGCAGATGTCCACGCATAGGCCACACCAGCAACAACGCCCATAGTCGATTGCCGGACGGTGGTCGCGCACCCCCTTGACCTCGTCATTGGGCAGGCCGGGGATCTGGATCATGGTGATCGCCGCGTTATCGCAGACCTTCTGGCAGGTCGAGCAACCGATGCACAAGGACCAGTCGTTGATATGAAAGCCGCGGTAATTCGCTGATGCGGGGCGCGGCTCCAGTGGCTCGGTAACCGGTGGGCGGGCAAAGAATTTAAGGTTCTTCAGCGGAGAGAAGAAACTGCCGTCGGAACCGTGGTCGATATCCGCGGTCGCGGGCTTGTGCTTGGTGGTGCTCATCGATCCACCTCGGGGGGACAGGCATCCAGCGAAAACATGATCTGCGCGACATCCTCCACCCGCCCTCCGGTGACAAGTTTTTCCAGGGTGGTCACCGCGTGCATGGTGGACGGCCCCCTGATGTGCACCCGGTAGGGCTTGTCGCCCCCATTGGACACAACGAAATAAGCCAGTTCGCCTTTCGAGGATTCCACGCGCGCATAGGTATCACCGGCTGGCAGGTTCCAGGCCAATGGGTTCGGGATGGGGCTTCGGATGGGACCGCCGATATCGGGTAGGGCCTTGAGGACCTGACGGCAGATGCGCGCTGATTCGCGCAGTTCGGTGCGGCGCACCAGTGTCCGCGCCCAGGAATCGCCCGCGTCTTCCGTGGCGACTTCAAAATCCAGCTGGTCGTAAACGAGATACGGGTCATCGCGCCGCACGTCCAGGGCGAGCCCCGTGGCACGCAGGTTGGGCCCCGTGACGCCCCACTCCAGCGCCTGTTCCTGACTCATGACGCCCGCACCCTTGGCGCGGCGCACGAACACAGGGTTCTTGAACAGCAGGTCGTCGTACTCGGGCAGACGCGACTCCAGGTAGTCGAGAAAATCGCTCACGCGCTGCTCGTAGCCCTCGGGAAGGTCGCGGCGCACGCCGCCGGGGATGTTGTAGATGTGGTACACACGCCCGCCGGACAGTTCCTCGAACAGGTCAAGAATCAGATCGCGATCGGCCACACCCCAGTAGGAGGGGGTATACATGCCCGTGGTCGCGGCCGTTCCACCAAAGGTGAACAGATGTGCCGCGATTCGCGACAACTCCAACTGCAGCACGCGAATCCATTGGGCGCGCTCCGGCACCTCCAGCCCACCGAGGTCCTCGATGGCCAGGGAATAACAGACTTCCATGGGCACGGGATCGGGCACGCAGATGCGCGGGACGAGGGCTATGTTCTGAACCCAGAGCCGCCCCTCCATGAGCTTCTCGAAGCCGCGATGTAGATAACCGCCATCGGCTCGCGCGGAGACGATGGTGTCACCATGCAGCTTCACCTTGAGCGCGTAATTGCCCTCGATGCCGGGATGGTTGGGACCGAAATTGAGCTCGTATTCGTTGCTCGGAGGATGATTGACCGCCTGGTAGTCACTGGGGCGCATGGTGAGCCCT
>JBMYTY010000337.1:0-2769 GCA_049604855.1 Gammaproteobacteria bacterium
GACCTTGCCCGGATCAAGGATGGGCTCGACCTCTTCGTGCGCAGCGATGATCGACGTGTGGCTTCACTGGAGAAGTTGTTGGAACCGTTGCGCACGGTGATGGACACCTTGGCCATGCTGGGTTGGGAGGTGCCAAGGGCCATCCTGCAGGAGAAGCGCGCGGTAATCGACGGCATCATCTCCGGCAAGATTCATCCCACCGACAGTGGCCTGATGGAGTTGGCCAGTGCCCTGCTCTATGTGGAGTCCACCCTGACGACGCTCGCCGAGCAGGACGCATTGGACGATGAATCCGGTGGTGAGGTGATCAACGGCCTGCAGAAAGTACGCGATGGTGAGGATGACGACGCAGCGTTCGCCGGGCGCAGCACCCTGAGCGGCGCGGAATACCGCCAGGTCGTCAATGCCGTCATCCACGAAGCCAAAACCGATATGGCGAAGGCCAAGGAATCCATCGTGACGTTCATGGAAGCCCCCGGGGCTCCTGAGGTCCTGGAGGGTGTACCCGGCTTGTTTGGTCATGTCGCTGGTGGTCTGGTCATGCTGGGTATGGAGCGGGCCACCGAGTACCTGAATGCGGTGAAACGTTACATCGGCGTCAACCTGATCGCGCAGGGCGGGGTCCCGGGGCCGGAAGAACTGGAGCACCTGGCCGATGCCATTTCCGCCATTGAGTACCACCTGGAAGCTGTAGAAGAGAATCGGCTGGGCCGGGAAGAGATTCTCGATATGGCTGAAAAGAGCTTGCACGCATTGGGTTATCCCTGGCCGGTGCAGTCCCAAGGCGTGGTGGCGGAAGAGACGGATTCAGCCGAACCCTCCATGACGATTGAGGCTGAGTCGCCCTCGGGTATGGCCGACGATGGGTTTGATGGCTTGGACGTCGCCGCCGTCGAAAGCGGGGAGTTCGAGCCGGATAGCCCGGCGGATGCCGTCCAGGTCGGTGATGCGCCGGCTGAGACGTTTGAGCTTGATGTGGTCGACGAGTCCTCTGAAGTCCCAGAAGTGGATGCTCCACTCCCGAATCTCGATGCCATGGACGCCGCCGAGGGTGATGTCGTTTCAGGGGGGCTGGGAATCGATCTGGAGTGGGACGATATCGGGACCGTGACAACCGACGATCCGGTTGCGCGGCAAGCCCCTGATTTTTCCTCTGATGGCGACGAGGCGGTCCTCTCCTTTGAAGATCAGGAGCCTCTCATCGGAGAGACGGATGATCTTGATATCGAGATTGACCTGCCCGACCCCGATGCCTATGCACCGGGCGGTTACGGGACCGAACAGGCTTCCACGACGGGCTTTGAACAGATCGGTGAAAGTCCAACCGACACCGCGGACGACGACCTTCTCGGCACCGTTGCGTTCGACGTCTCTGACCTTGGTATTCCATCCCCGGATGACGCTAAGGCTGAGGCTCCAGGTTCCTTGGATGTCCCGCTTGAACCCGGCCTCGAGACACCGGTCGGGCTCGATGAACCGTCGGACCCCACCGGGGCGCTAACCATCGATAGCTTGGAAGAGGAAGCAACAGGGCGGGAAATCGGCGCCGACGATGGCACGGAAGTTCTCGATATCAACGATTTCGACCTGGGTGAGTCGTCTGTAACGCTCGAAGCCCCGGGGCGGGACGAGAAGGGTGGTGTCGGTGATGATGAGCTGGAAATTGCCGGTGAAGCGGTAACTGGGGCGGAAGAAACGGACCTTGCCGCATCCCCTGGTACGGCTGAGGAGGACGCCGAAATCACCCTGAGTGTGGCGACCGAAGACGATGCCGAGCTCAATCTGGACGAGGCCGCGTGGAATGCCTCCCCGGAAAACCTGCACGAACTCGACATTGGTGATCTCGATTTCGACTTTGACGCATCCGGTGACGATACGGTCGAGGACGTGGATCTATCAGGCTTTTCAGCGCTTGAACAGGAAGCGGAACCGCTGTCGCAGGAGGAGCCTGAGCCTGCGAATGCAGCGGACACGGCAGATGCAACAGTCCTGATGTCCATGGATGAACTGGGTGCTTTGGTCGACGAAGTGACTCTCACGAACGAGCCTCAGGCTACGGCGGACGATGCCGCCGATGAAGGCATCGATGAAGTAGAAAGCATCGAGTTGTCGGACGATGTGCTGTCCCTCGATGTGCCCATTCTGGACACTTCCTCGGCCGCGCCCGATGTGCTCGCCGCTGACGATGACACCGAAGCGCTAGATCCGTTGCCGCTGCTTGACAGTGGTGAGCCGGAGCCGCTACCCGAAGACCTGATCTCTCCCGTGGACGCGTTGGACGATCCAATGACAGCGGTGGGGACGACCAGAGCGGACGGTGACGAGGCAGGCGCTGACACCGAGAACGGAGTGCTCGAGCTCGATATCCCGGACCTCATAAACGGCGCCCCGGAAACGGTGCCTGCCGACATCATTCTGGAGGTGTCGGCAGACGACGTTTTGCCAGTGCTCGATAGCGGAGCGGCTGATGAGATTCCGCACGACATCATGGCCCCGGAGTCCCCGGGTTTTCTCGACGGATCGAGCGAAAATTCCAGCCAGGAACAGCCCGGGGAACCTGATCACTTCGACCTTGACCTGCCCGATTTGCAGTCCGGTGAGCCGGAGGCTTTGCCTGATGATCTGATCGTCACAAACACTCAGGCTGGGCAAGCAGAGTCGGTTGAAGGAGCAATTGGCGAAGAAGCGGAAACCGGGACACGCATGGCGTTGAATCTCGGAGGCTTGGGGCGCTTGGGCACGGGAAGTGTCACCCTGGCTCCAGGCGAG
>JBMYTY010000338.1:0-2760 GCA_049604855.1 Gammaproteobacteria bacterium
CCCCAAGATGCCCAAGGTGAATGAAATCAAACGCGGCGCAGCCATCGAAGTCGATGCTGAACCGTACCTGGTGCGCGACATCGAGGTGAAAAGTCCCTCAGCGCGGGGTGCGGCCACCCTTTACCGTTTCAAGTTGGTCAACGCACGGACCCAGCAGAACATCGATCGGCAGTTCAAGGGCGATGAGTTTCTCAAGGATGCCGATTTCGTGCGCCGTCGGGTGCAATTCCTGTTCAGTGCGGGCGATGAATACACCTTCATGGACGAAGAGGACTATAGCCAGTTCGTGCTCAACACGGAGGATCTGGGCGATCAGACCGGTTTTCTGATCGATGGTTTGGGCGGGCTCATGGCCTTGTTGATCGATGGCCAGGCCGTGGCTGTCGAGTTGCCCGCCTCGGTGAATCTGGAAATCACGGAGACCGCGCCGGGAATCAAGGGCGCATCGGCCAATGCGCGCACCAAGCCAGCCGTGCTGTCCACCGGGCTGGAGGTACAGATTCCCGAGTACCTGGAAACAGGTGAGGTGATCAAGGTGAACACCGAGACCGGGAAGTACCTCTCGCGGGCCTGAGGTTCGCCCTGCGGGGAAGCCCACCTGCCATCGCCGTGCCGGGGATGGCATTACTGTGTGGGCTGTTTTTCAACGTTTCAAAGGGAGAGTGATATGACCACGCCGTATACCGCCCAGCTGACGAAAACCCCCGCCGCTGATTCAGGCACGGGTCTCAAGGCACGTGACTACATCACCCATCCGACGCCGGGCAATGTCGGGGTCTGTCTGTCCGGGGGTGGGTCCCGGGCCATGACGGCAGGCATGGGGCAGTTGCGGGCCTTGTGTCATCTGACCGCCAACGGTCAGAGCCTGCTCTCCCAGTCCCTGGTCCTGTCGACCGTTTCGGGTGGCTCCTGGGTAGGCCAGACCTTCAGCTATCTGCCGGCCTCGGTATCCGACCAGGATTACCTGAACGCCTACGTGGCGGACCCTGCTCGTCTGGTGGCGAGCTCGACCCCGGGGCACTCCCAAGCCGAAACCCTGGACGAACTTCCCGACGACAATATCGGCACGCGCTGTGGCGAGGAGGCCATGAGCCCGGTCGGACTCGCGGTGACCGCCTTGTTGTTGCACCACTTCGCGGACGTACCGGAGCATCAGCTCTGGCAGACGCTGATAGGCCGGAACATCCTCAAGGACTACGGGCTCTACAGCGGTGGCGAAGACCAGGAGCCCACCTCCCTGTTCAGTTATGACGCCACCACGCTCAAAGGTCAGGTGGTCGGGACCGTTAATCCGTCCCTCGCCAGCGAGACCGCGCATCTGGTCACCACGGCGGATGGGAGCCATTCCATACGTCCCCTTCCCGTGTGTAATTTCGCTATGTTCTCGCGCTGGAAAGGGGCCAAGGGGTATCTGGTGCCCGTTCAGTCCACGCCCTTCTTCACGGGTATTGTGAGCGCGCCTGCTGACGTGGAGGACCCCAACGGCAGGGCCCCGGGTGGCGGGGGGGTGACCAGTTTTGCCTTCAATTCCACTCTGAATTCGGTCAATGGCGATTCGGTGAGCGTGAGCCAGGAGCGCCAGTGGTCGCTCACCGATGCGGTGGGCACCAGCAGTGCGTTTTTTGCTCAGACCCTGCGGGAAATCTTCGACAAGTGGAACAAGGACAAGGACGCCATGCGCGAGGACCTCCAGGAGCATATGGCCGACGCCATGTCACGCATGGGTGGCGCCCTGGACGGAAAGGCCCTGTCCCTGATCGCCCGGGTCATCGCGGCACTGGAGCGAAAACGCAGCGGCAGCCTTTTTGATCGGCTCGCGGACAGGGCGGGGGATGCCGTGCTCGATCGCCTGTTGTCCAAGGTGGATACCATGAAGGTCGATGACATCGTCCCCGCTTACAACTACTGGCCGGTGGCTGGTGCGGCCCCGGATGCGGGCTCGCGGGTCTGCCAGTTCGCCGATGGAGGGAACCTGGAGAACACCGGGCTGGGAGGGCTCTTGGCCTATACCGACGTGAAAAAGGCCATTTCCTTTATCAATTCCTCCACGCCCATGACGCCTTGCGAAAAGGGGGTGATGGGTCCCGGAGGGCAGGAAATCGAGGGCACACGGGTGCTGGTGGATTCCCAGGTGCCACCTTTGTTCGGCTATCAGCCCTATCAGAAGGGGGTGGGTTATGTGCCTTACCCCGATGACGGCAAGCCGGAGGATTGGGAGATGCGCCACAACCAATTGTTTCCCCACGAGGCATTCGCGCGGCTGCTCAAGGCCTGGGATGCACAACCCAACCCGGATGGCGAAGTCGCCAAGCCCGCGGTATGCAAGCTCGACCTGGAGACCGTGCCAAATCCCTGGTTCGGGGTGGCCGGTGGTCGGCGGGTGACCGTGGTTTTCTGTTACCTCAACTACGTGCGGGAATGGGTGGACTTGCTCAGTGACCCCGTCCAGCAGGTGGTCGCTGGCGTCAAATCCTTCCCCACCTATTCCACGTTCGATACCCGTCTGAACGCGACCGAGGTCAATCTGCTCTCCAGTCTCACGGCCTGGTGCGTGGCCAATGACCAGGTCTCATCCCTGTTTACGGATCTGTACCAGGACGAAGTCTGACCGACGCGCCCGTCCGGGCATCGATCACGCCTCGCGCATCTCGCGGGCCGTAATGCCGTCGGCGCTGCCGTCCGCGTAATGGCTGTAGGCCTCGATATAGAACTCCAGGGGGCGGAACAGCGTCTGCACACTGGGCAGGTCCAGCATGCGTT
>JBMYTY010000339.1:0-2742 GCA_049604855.1 Gammaproteobacteria bacterium
ACCAGGCCTGGATGCGCCGCTCCGTTCTGGCTCTGCAATTCCACGTGGAGATGACCGCCGATATGGTGCGTGAATGGACCGACCGTTACGCCGATGAGCTGGATCCGACCCAAGCCTGGGTGCAAAGCCCGCGGCAGATGCTCGAGAAACTCGAATCCCGTATCGCGGCCTCCCAGGCCCTCGCCCGGATTCTCTACGGCTGGTGGATCAGCCGCCTGCCCCGTCATTGATCGCCCCGCGTGCCCATCCGATTCAGCGAGTTCCGGCCCCACCCATTGCTGCGCGGCCCTCACGTTCAGACGGTACTGCCGACCTACGTCCGTGAACGTCCGAACCTCCCCGTGCGGCGGGAGCGCTTGGAGACAGCGGATGGGGACTTCGTGGACCTTCTGCACCTGAACCCGCCGGAGGGTGCCCCCCACGCCCGTCTCATTTACCTGCACGGTTTGGGCGGTGGTATCGCCTCGCACTACAGCGGCCCCCAGTTGGAGTCCCTGGCCCGGGCGGGCTTTTCCGTGACCTTTCTTTATCTGCGCGGCGGTTCCGGCGAACCAAACCGGCTCGATCGGGCCTATCACTCCGGAGACACCGCCGACCTGGCCCTGCTGGCGGCACGACTGCGCACGCAATCCCCCGACCTGCCCCTCGCGGCGGTCGGCATATCCATGGGCGGAAATATTCTGCTCAAGTACCTGGGCGAGACCGGGGAAGCCAGCCTGATCGATCAGGCCGTCGCCGTCTCAGTGCCCTTTGACCTGGCCAATGCCGCGCGCACCCTGAACCGGGGATTCGCCCGCTTCTACCAGCGGCACCTGATGAGCGGACTGCTCGCCCAGACCCGGGAGAAGTTTCACGGCCGCGGCGCCCCCTTCGATATGTCGCGACTGGACCGAACCCACACCCTGTTCGAGTTCGACGACCTGGTTACCGCACCGCTGAACGGATTTGATGGGGCGCGGGATTACTATGCCCGATGCAGCAGCCGGGCCTTCATTCCCGCGATCCGACGCCCCACGGTCATCCTGCACAGCCTGGACGACCCGTTCATGACCCGCGACGCCGTGCCGTCGGGCCGCACTCTGCCCCGGTTCGTGACCCTTGAACTCGCCAAGCAAGGGGGGCACGTGGGCTTCATGGGCCCTCGGGTGGAGAGCAGTCACTTCTGGTTGGACCGTCGTATTCCTGAAGTGCTGGCCTGATCAGAGTGTCGGATACCAACGACCGACCCTTGCCATGGCCCCCCTCCGCCATGGCCACTCCGTCGCCGCGGCCTAAGGGCCATTTTTCGGACGATCGCGCCCCCACGACTCAGACGTGTAGCGCTCCACGCGCAGTGCCGAAGACCAGTGCCCGGGCGCCATTCCCGCCTTGGCCCGAAGGTGGTCCAGAAACGCCTGTCGCTCGGGGATCTGCTCCCAGACGGAGGGAAGAAAAGTCGCCCGCCTTGCTCCATCGCTGATGATCAGGCCATCGACGCCTGGTCGGAGCCGCTCAAGCAGATCCCGTTCGGACCGGACATCCATGGGTTCAGGCACGCTCAGCGTCGAGATATGCGTTTCCAGGGCCGCGAATTCATCCACCGCCAGGGGTGGAAAACGAGGATCACGGAAAGCCGCTGACTGGGCGTTGGCGGCGACATCAGCCACCCAGGGTCGGACCGCTTGCAGGCTGCCGATACAACCGCGCAGGCGCCCGTGGATATTCAGGGTGACGAAGGTGGCCCGCTCCCGTCGCAACTCCTCGGGAAAGTTCGTCACATCGACGGCGCACTCCGCGCCGGACTTGAGCCGGTGGCGAATGCACTGCTCAGCGACGTCCAACAAAAGCTCGCGCAATGATTGATCCAGTGCCATGGCGTCGGATCGTCTCCGTGGCTCAGTGAAACAGATAACTGCCGTAGCCCACCACCCGGTCACGCGGACCGGCGGTATCACCCGAATTGCGAACGTCCGCCACGCTGGCGGTCAGCCCCAGGCGGCGAGCCGCACGAAGCAGACCCCGCACCGGGTAAACGCCACAGGCATCGTGACCGGTCAGGGACCGGCCCTCCAGGGCGACGATGCGCCGCGTGGTCTCCGCGTCCAGGCCCTGGCAGGTGGTGTAGTCGTGGTAATGGCTGAGATCCGAGCTGATGACGATGAGTGTCTCCGGCCCGCCCCACAATGCCTCCAGCACGGCGGCGACCTCGTCCTCCTCGGCCTGCCCCACCACGAAAGGCACCAGGCTGAACCCGCCCAGGACGGTCTGAAGGAACGGCAGATGCACCTCCAGACTGTGTTCACGGGCAAAGGCCACGTCCGCGCGCCCGACATTGCCCAAGCCCTGAAGCCGGGCCAAGGCCTCCCGGTCCACCGGAATCCGCCCCAGCGGGGTCTCGAAGAAGTCCGCGCCGGAAGCGGCGATCCCGTGCAAGGCGACGCGATGGGAGGGCCCCATGAGCACGACCCGCTCGATCCGATCAGAGACCGGGAGCAGCCGGGCGTAGGCGGAAGCGGCCACGGGACCGGAGTATTGGTAGCCCGCATGGGGGACGATCATCGCCTTCGGGGCATCGTCCTGATCTATTGCCTGGTCCGGGGCCTGAACCGCATCCAGGTAGGAAAGGACATCGGCTCGTAGTTGCTCCGGATCACCCGGATAAAACATGCCCGCCACAACGGGCGCCTGTACGACAGCCATGACCACGCGCCTCTGAACACGCTGAATTCGTAACCAGCCTAGGCCCAGCCATCCCCCTTGTCA
>JBMYTY010000340.1:0-2739 GCA_049604855.1 Gammaproteobacteria bacterium
GGACCACATCGATACCCGCACAAGTATCCTCGAAACAGCCAAGAAACTTTTCGCTGACCATGGCTATGGCGGTGTCTCAGTCAGGGACATCGCGTCGGTGTGCGGAATCAAGGCACCGAGCCTCTACCATCACTTCCCGGATAAGCAGACCCTGTACCTGGCAACCATGGAATATGCCTTTGCCGACAAGGCGGCGGAGATTGTTTCCGCCGTTGGCCGCGAAGGGACACCGAAGGAGCGGTTGAGCGATTTCGTCGAACGTTTCACATGTTTGATGGCAGCGGATCCTGAATTCCGCCGACTGCTGCACCGCGAGTTGCTGGACGGCGACGAGACGCGCTTGCGGTTGACTGCCAAGCAGGTCTTTGAAAAGCCGTTCACGGCCATAACCGGTCTGGCCGAGGAATTGATGCCCGGTTGCGATCCGCATTTGCTGGCGATCTCTTTGGCCGGCCTGATCCTGTTCCACTTCGAAACCGCGCCGGTCAGACCTTTCCTGCCGGGCGTACGTCCGGAGCACGATGACCCCAGCATCATCGCCGACCACGTCACGAGCTTGCTGTCGCGTGCCATGGGTATTGCTTCATCGTGAAGCGGCTCACGACGCTGCTGGTTTGGGGTCTCGCGTCCATTGCCGTGGCCGATGCTCCGCATAGCCGGAACATGGACGGCTCAGCAGAACAGTTGGTGCCGGTCACCTCACACCGATTCCAGATCGTTCTGCCGCTGCCCGGTGTGATCAAGCCGGCACACCGTTACGAAGTCAGCTCGCGCTTGACGGGTTTCATACGCGCCATCGAAGTCGATGCAGGGGACAACGTGAGAAAGGGGCAGATTCTTGCGCGCATCGACGCGAGGACTGTCGAGACCCGGATCGCGGAAGCCAGGGCCACCATCCTCGGTATCAAGGTGGAACTGAATGACGCTGAAGCCGATGTACGGCGTCTGAAAGGCCTGACCGGCAGCCATAGCGTTGCCGAGGACGTGCTGCGCAACGCGGGTGTGAGGAAGGCGAAAGCCGATGCAGAAATGCAGGCGGCGCTCGCCCGGGTGCGGGCGCTGGAGGTGGATCTCGGTGATAGCGATATCAGGGCACCGGCCGATGCCGTCGTCGTCGAACGATTGACGGAACCGGGAACGTTGGCTACCACCGCAAAGGTATTGCTGGTGCTGGAAAGCAGCGGACATCCTGAAATTGAAGCCTTTCTTCCTTTGTCTTTTCTGAATCAGGTCAACGTTGGCGAAGCCTATCCGGTGATTCTGAGTGGAGAGTCACACTCATCCGGTGTATTGCTGAGGAAAACCCCGCTGTCTCAGGAAAACAGCCAGCAGGCAAGGCTACGCTTTCGTCTGCTTGAAGATCGTGGTGCGGTGGTGGGAAGTCACGCCCAGGTACGACTGCGGCTGGGCGAACAGCAGACGCTCGCCGTGCCGACAACCGCAATCACGCGAAGAGCGGGTATCAATGGCGTATTTACTCGCGATACCGAGGGCCTTGCCCGGTTTCGCAGCGTCGAATTCGGTCGGCAACAGTCAGGCCGGCGCGAGGTACTGGCCGGTCTTGAATCGGGGGAACAGGTCGTCGTTCACCCCGGTGATCAACTTTCAGACGGTTTCCCTCTGAGCGCCCCGTGAGTGGATCGGCACCGAATTTCCCGGCCCAGATGGCGGCGGTCTTTGTCGATTCCAAGCTGACGCCGTTGTTGATCCTTGGCCTGCTGCTATTCGGCTTGATCGGCTTGGGGTTCACCCCTAGGGAGGAGAATCCTCAGATTATCGTGCCCGCGGCTGAGCTAAGCGTAGAGATGCCCGGTGCTTTTCCCGAGGAGGTGGAGCACCGACTGTTGAAGCCGCTGGAAACACAGCTGCTGGCGATCTCAGGCGTGAAGAACGTTTATGGCATGGCGCTGGATGGACGCGCGCTGATTCAGGTTGAATTCGAGGTGGGCCAGGATGCCGAACGCGCCTTGGTACGCCTTTACGACAGGGTGTTCCGGTTTGTACTTCCCCCCGGCGCCAACCCCATCCGCGTGCGCGCCATCGATGTGGACGATGTACCCGTCTTCACCCTGACCCTCAGTTCAGGGCAGTACGATGATTACGAACTCCGGCGCATGGCCGATCGCGTCGCGGAACAGCTGCGATCCGTGGCTGACGTCGGTGAAATCACGGTAGTGGGTGGTCAAACACGGGAGTTCCGCCTGGAAACCGATCCCGAGCGTTTGTACACCTATGGAATCAGCTTGAATCTATTGGCGGATGCGGTTCGTGGTGCGGATCTGTCGATCCCGGTTGAGAACCGTGTCGGTCCCGATGGACGCAACACGGCTTTGCGTATCGAAAGTGGTCTCTACACCCGCGAGAGTCTGGAGAGCACTATCGTGGCTGCCCGCGACGGGCGCCTAGTCCGTGTATCCGATCTCGCTGATGTGGTGGATGGACCACCACCTGAGCGACAACGAATGACGCGGTTCGCCTATGGCCCCGCTTCCTCTGGCGCTTCTACGGGCTCCCCACGGGAAGTCGCCGCGGTCACCATCGCCGTGGCCAAGCGCCAGGGCGTCAATGCCGTGAGTCTGACGAAGTCCCTGCGCGATCGGGTTTCAGCCATGGCCGATGATTTTCTGCCACCGGGTGTGGATCTGGTAATCACGAGAGATGATGGGGTCAAGGCGGATCGTACCGTCACCACCCTGGTGGAACACCTGTTCATCGCCATTGGTGCCGTAATGCTGGTTC
>JBMYTY010000341.1:0-2737 GCA_049604855.1 Gammaproteobacteria bacterium
GTGTCACAATTCTTTCAGAGCTACCTTTGCGAAGCGCGATGTCCACGTTTCCGGGGCGCCGCCGGAGCATTCGGAAAAGGGGGTTCAGGCCCGGAAACCTCTCAGGCCCGGAAACCTCTCAGGCCCGGAAACCTCTCAGCACACCAGATCCGACAACCAGCCCAGCAAGGCGCCCGCATCGCCGCGGATCGGACGATGGAGTTGGTAACAGGCCCCCGCGGGCGGTTGCAGGTTGCTCCGTGGGGTGAAGATCACGATGCCCTCGTCGGGGTGTGCCTCCGAGTCGGTCGACAGTGGGGCGAAGGCCAGCACCTTATGTCCGTCCGCGGAGGTGGTGCAGTGCCAGCGTCCCCCATAGGCATTGCGGCCTCGTAGATGCACCTGACCATCCGCTGACCACCAGGCCACGCTGACCCGCACATCCTCGCCCGACACCCGCGCCGTACAACTTTGGATGTGCTCCGCGAGCGCGGGCAGTCGCTCCCACCAGGGAACATGGACGGGTGGGACCGAAGGGGTCGTCGCGTCCGTGACGGCATGCGTACAGTGCCCGACCAGCGTTTCACCGGAGGGCAGGGACAGGGTCGCGGTCACGTTCGAACCGGTTCGGACGAAAAAGGCCACCAGGTCGGCATCGGCCCCGGGGGCGCGACCGCGCCACGCGCCCACGCCGGAGGGTCCAGGTGGGTCCGCCCGGGGCAGCAGTTCGATCCGGGCAACGCCCAGTCCCGCCATGGGACGTTCAAAGCGGGCCTGTCCCGCCCCGATGCTCAAGCTCCAGGCCTCGTCGTTTCCCGCGCAGCTCCAGTGCGGACTCCGCGCGGCGTGGACGTAGGGCGTGACCAGAAAGATCAGCGACCACAACAGCGCTGCGCGGGCCCCCAACATGAACGTCACTCCGCGCACGAGATGCAACGGGTGGCCATGGGGTCGATACCCAGGCGTGACGCCCCGATATCATCACCACACACGGCGCAGTAGCCGAAATCGCCGGCCTCGATACGCCGCAGGGCCCCCTCGATACGTAGCAACTGCTGCTGGCGGCGTCGCGCGGTATCGCGGGCCATTTGCTGCATCTGCATGGCATCCATGCGTGACAGGCGCCCGACACTGGCCTGATCGAGAACCACGGGACGGGAATCCTCGCGCGCGTCCTTCTCATCCACCTCGATTTCAAGCCGCTTGTTCAGCAACTGCTCGCGGAAGCTTTGGATCTGATCTTCAGTCATCACATGGGGTACCCACTGGCCTGTCCCGCAACCATGACATAGGGGCCATGGAATTGTTGGACGAAAGCGCAGGCATGCTCGGTGCATGGACGCGGAATGCACTTTGACCAGCCCAAAACCATCATCCCCAAAACCATCAACCGGCTTTGAAATCACGCTGCGCCGGGGCGAAGCGCACGATCTCCAAGGTATCAATGCCGTGGTGGAGGGCGCTGTTCTTTCCTGGCCACTGCCGGAACGGGTCAAGAGGCTGTCTCTGCCCAGCTATTGCTATGACGCCCACGATCTGGCGCATCAATCGGTGATCGTTGCCGAGGAAGCCTGCAACGGGCGCATTCTCGGGGTCGCCGTTTTGGAGGAGGCAGACCCGTCGGATCTACCCGATAACCGCCCCGCCCTGCTCCTGCACGGGCTGTATGTGGACCCCGACCGGCAGGGGCTGGGTATCGGCACGCAACTGCTCAAGGCCGCTCTGGATCATGCGGCCCAATCCGGCCCCCGGGACCTGCTGGTGAAGGCCGCGGCCGCCTCGGTGGGGTTTTTCCAGGCGCGTGGCTTGTGCGAGATCCCGGTTTGCGACCCGGATCGGGACTATCCCCACAGGTTTCGGGCCTTGGTTTGAGACGCCATGCGGAAGAACGGGCAACCGCCGGGGGTACGCCGGGCATCCCCCGATGCATGGCGGCGCCCGCCGTCGCGCATACCCGGTGTGTTCCGGTCTATGCTGATCCCCATGGGCAAGGCAATACGGGCAGCACTGCTGGCGGCGATGGCGATCCACGTCATGGCACCGGCCTTGGCGGATTGTCCGGGGAACGGCGACATGACGGATAGTTGGGGCCGCTTGGCGGAGGGGGAATACTGGGTGCGGCTGGACGATGCCCCGGCGGGACCGCTGCAACTGGTGATCAAGGGCATCCGGCCCGAACCCGACAGTTTCAATGTCCGGGTCAGTGGCGCAATGGGCGACGCGATGCCCGGGGGCGCATCATCCGAAAGGGAGTTGGGCTACGCCTATATGTACGGCTTTGGCGGGGCCATGGACGATCAGCACCGCATTGCGTTGGCCAACTCCGACGGTACCCGGATGCAATCACCGGGGCGCTTCGATGCCCTGATACCCCTCGATAGTCTTGATGTCGGGGCGGGCAAGCGGCTGTTCCTGCGTTTCGAGGTGCTGGCGCCCGAAGGAGAGAATCTGCCTCCCGAACGGTTCGCCTTCGAGGGTCTGCTGCTTGAGCGTCAACCCTGACGCCGACGGGACGGATCAACGGTGCCCTGGGCAAGGCCTACATCACATAGTTCGATGACCGCGCCACGCGCATCCGCTACAAACTCTCCTATCTGGCCGATGAAACTTATCCCGGCGTGGTGCCCGAACTTCCGCGGCCCATAATCAGGCGCGCGACCGGTGCACTGCATCCTCTGTCCGATGGTGGCGCGGAGACGACCCGCCACATACTGATTTCCTCCGGCGTGCGTAGTGGGATAGCTGACCCCACGGGCCT
>JBMYTY010000342.1:0-2733 GCA_049604855.1 Gammaproteobacteria bacterium
CGCCCAAGGCGACCCCAGCACAAAGGCTCAACACATTGCGCCATGCGCGCCCTACCTGTCGCTGCCCAGACTCGGAACGGTCCCACATTTTTCCTGTACCCCGTGGAAGTCTTATTAATGACGTGCGGCGCGGATTGTAAGAAAGTTTTCGCGCCATCGCGATGGATCGTATGAATAGGCCACTAAGGACGATCTGCCCTCAGCCCCGACACTGTCACCGAACTTTGAGTGCATTCCGGTGCCGCGTCGCTCATGTTCTTCATGATGGGATGATGGCGCATTGATCTGAGACCACCTTGGCGCATACGTAGAGCACTTGGACCTCATACGCGCCCGCTCATCTCCCCAGTTCTCCCACCAGTCGAGGGGAGTTGCTTCAGACTACCCTGGAATCACGCCATTCCCAAGGCCCCCTGAACCAATGGATACAGGAGCAAGGCAATCACCCTCTGGACCCGGAACCAGGCTGATAAAAAAGTCGCTCAGCGCAACGCCCAAATACCCCGGCCACTTTGGCGCGCCTTACTCTCCGCACCGCGCAGTTGAGGGTCCCTGGCCCTGGCGAGGCCATTGGCGACCAGTTCCTCGTTCAGAGATACCGATCCGTCGTAGTACACATCCGCCTCGGAAACACCCTGGGCATTGATGCCCGCCAAGCGGACGCGCACTTCCCGATCGAACACGGCCCGCGTCGTGAATCGACGCGCGTCCCGCTCATCCACCTCGCGCCCCATGGGACATTCCACCCCCCTCAGGGCCAATTTCACGGCGCCACCGGGAATTCGAATATCGACTGAGCAGCCGTCGGAGACGCCGATGACATAAGCGGACTGAGTACCCGCGGGGTACATGGGTTCGGGCGGTGCGACCGTGGGGGCGGGCTCAGCGGTGGCCGATACGGACGAAACGGGCGAATCAGGCATCTTGGGCTCTTCCGACCCCCGCGATGGCTCGCCCGCCCCCGCGACCTTATCGCTTACCGTGGACACAGTACCGCGACCCGCACCGACCATCTCGTTCGCCCCAGGCGCATCCGGCGGATCAGTACCCTCCGGTTTCTCAACGGTCGGATCATGCGCCGTCGCTGGATCCGTGAACGCAGGACCACTTCTCGGAGTTTCCGCAACAACCGGGGCAACCGGGGCAACCGGAGTAGTCGGGGCAGTCGGGGCAGTCGGGGCAGTCGGGGCAGTCGGGGCAGTCGGGGCACGATGCACCACCGCTTCCGGCAACGGGTTCGACGTCGAACCCATCGCTTCGCGTGCGTCGCGAAGCGGGGCTTGCCCTGATTCCAATGCGGCGGGGGCTTCGGACACGGGCGCGGCGGCCAGCTCACCGCCCCCGGGTGGGTCGCGGTCAGATACAGCCTCAGCGGCTGAGCGTGCTTCGAAGTTCCCCGCGGCTTCGACGGACTCGGGAAGTTGTTCAGGGGGGCGCTCCGCAAGCCGGACAGGCTCCAAGCCCTCATCCTCGACACCCTCGGTATCCATTCGTCCGGCGGGATCCGTTCCACCGGCATTGCCCTGAATCTCCACGGGTGCGATCCGGCTTCTCTCATGGGACGAAACACCAAGCCAGTACACCACGCCGATGATGCCGACCAAGGCAACCCCCGCCCCAAGCCAAGGCAATAGCGACCGACTCCCCGCCGAGGCGGGTGCCACTGAAAATGGAGCAGGAGTCGCGGCGGCTGAAACACCGTTATCCGTGGCCCGCTCCTTTTCGGATTTGTTCAGCGCATCAAGAAGATAGGACATGACTACTTAACTTCAGTGCCAGAAAAACCGGCATGGCGTTCTCGGTGATCAGCACAGTCGTGAAACACGCGCAACGAGGTCGGTACCGGGGTGTTCCACGCCCGGTCGGCAAGCAGCGTCCTGCATGGCGGCGGTCAATTCAGCAGCCTCGGACCGGAACGCTCTCCCAGTGCCTGTTGAATCTGAATGAACGTACGCACCCCGGCAATACCATCGACCTTGATCTCTCTCATTTCCTGAAATTGGCGCAACGCCTTCTCCGTCCGCTCGTCGAATACGCCACTGGCCAGGTCATCGATTGCAAGAATGCGCCCCAGGCGACTCTGCAGCCAACGCACGCGCCGCCCCTTGTCACCCAAGCGCAGGACACGATCAGAATGCCGAATATCTCCGGGGGGACGCCAGAACTGCATGGCATCCCCGGTCCAGAGCTCGTCGAACGCGTCCCGGCTTACGGTCTCGACCCCGTTGGGTACGGCAACCAGGTATTCGCGCGGGTTTACACCGAGCACGACGACAAAACCGTCACCCAGTTCGGCCGCGGACAGGCGTGCGATGTACGGATGGGCTGAACGGACCAGTCGCGTCGGCTGTCCGCGCACTCCGTCGATGCATGACAAGCCCGCCCACCGTGCCCTGGCGCAGGGGTCCATGCCGCTGAGACTGTCGAAATCCTGGTCCCAGAGCTTGAACAGATGTCGCAGTGCCCACTCGTACGACCCTGTCGCGGCTGCCCCCACACGCACGGAACTCAGGTTCCTCGATTCGATTCGTGACGCGTCTCCACGGCCCGCCACCCCCACGTGCACGGGGGCGCGCGGGTAAGCGTCTGGAGAGACTGATTCGGTCGAAACATCGGCCTCCGACACATCTTCCGGGAGGGACTCCGCTGAATCTCCAGGGTCTGGGATCCCGTCTGAAGTTGGGCTCGGGATCGTCTCGGGAATGGAGTCCGGTGCCGGTGCCGGTGCCGGTG
>JBMYTY010000343.1:0-2720 GCA_049604855.1 Gammaproteobacteria bacterium
ACATCGATACCCTTGGCGCGATGATCAAGGGTCTGAAACCGAACGGGCGCTGCGAATTGGTTCCGGTGGGGCACTGGAATGCGCGTTTCGCCGAAGGTGCGCGTTGCACCTTGTTCACGGACATGCGGCCCTACCGCGGCACCATCCTGCCTCTGAAAGCATCCGGCCATGCCTTCGGCCCCGAGATCGACAAGCAGCCCTGTGGATGGGAGTTCACCGAACTGCGTATCGACGAGGAGAGCTGGAACCTGAAGGATCTCATGCGTCTCGGCGTGCATATCGGCGATTTCGTCGCCATCGATACCAACCCGGAAATCCAGACCAACGGCTTCATCAATTCCCGGCACCTGGACGACAAGGCCGGAGCCGCCGTTCTGCTCGCCGCCGTGAAGGCGATCAAGGATGCCGGTGTGGAACTGCCCATGGATTGTCACCCGCTGTTCACCATTTCCGAGGAAGTCGGTGTTGGAGCGTCCGCTGTGCTGCACCAGGATGTCTCCGAGATGCTCACCATCGATAACGGGGTGACGGCGCCCGGTCAGAATTCCAGCGAGCACGGCGTGACCATCTGCATGGGGGACATGAGTGGCCCGTTCGACTACCACCTCACGCGCCGCGTCATACAGATCTGCCAGGAATTCGACATCCCACACCAGCGCGATGTCTTCAAGTACTACCGTTCCGACAGCGCCGCCGCGGTGGAGGCGGGCAACGACCTGCGTACCGCCCTGGTCACCTTCGGCATCGATGCCTCACACGGCTATGAGCGTATCCATTGGGATGCCCTCAAGAGCCTTGGCGAACTGGTGGCCGTCTACATGCAGAGCCCGCCGACGCAGATCCGCGACAAATTCGATATGGGCTCACGCTACGGATTCCCCATCCAGCCGGCCTGACTCGGGCAGGATCTGTGCCCTGTTCAGAGCCGGGAGTTGAGATCCCGCACCGAAGCGGTTTTCAAGCGCGAACAAAGCCGTCCACCAACTCCATGACGTGCTCCAACCGGGCCATGGGCGTGTAGAAATGGGGTGACAGGCGCACACCGCCGCCGCGTTTGGCGCAGAACACCTTGTTGTCCATGAGATGGCGGTGCAGTCCGTCCACGTCACCATTGGCGGGTTTGAGCACCACGATGCCCGAACGGCGCTCGGGCAGGGGGCTGGAGCAGAGGGTGATCCCTTCGTGTGCCGAAGCGGCCTCGGTCAGGTAGCTGGCGCGGGCCAGAAGATCATCGGTGACCCGGGACATGCCCAGGTCTTCAAACAGGGAAAGACTGGCATTGACGCCACGCATGCCCAGGGTGTTCTGGGTGCCGCACTCGAATTTGCGCGCGCTGTGTTCGAGCTCCCATTCAGGCCGGTCGTACTCAAACAGGTCCTGGCGCGATCGCCAGCCAAACTCCACTGGCGTCACGGCGGCGCGGGCGTCCGGGTGGGACCACAAGCAGGCCACGCCCTCGGGGCCCAGCAGCCATTTCTGACTGCCGAAGACAAGGAAATCGCACTTCATGGCATGGACATCCAGGGGCAGGGCACCGGCCGATTGGATGGCATCCACCACGAACAGGATGCCGTAACCCCGGCAGAAACGGCCCAGACGCTCGACATCCATACGCAGGCCGGTGGCGAATTGGACCGAACTCACCGCGAGCACCCGGGTGTCGTCGTCGCAGGCGTCCATCAGGGCCTGCTCGGGGTCGTCCGACGCGTAGATGTCGACCTTTCGCACATCCACCCCCGCGGCGGCCACCGTATCCCAGGGCACGCGATTCGCCGGAAACTCCTGCACGGGCAGGACCACGTTCTGACCAGCCGCCCAGTCCAGGCCCATGGCCACCGCCGAGATGCCCTCGGAGGTGTTCTTGACGATGGCGATGTCGTCCACCGAATCGGCATTGATCAGGCGGCGCAGTCGCATGCGCAGTTCCTGCTCGACGGGGACCCAGTTAAGCAGGTCGAACTGGCCCTGGAAGGCGTTTTCATCCGCGAACAGACGCACCGCCTCGGCGGTGCGCTTGGGCCAGGGGGAGGCCATGGCGTGGTTCAGATAGATGACATCGTCGCGCACCTGGAATTCGGCGGCGATGTCGAGATCGGGTTTGAGGCCAGAGAGCAGCGACACAGGGGGCGGACCGGACAGCTTAAAAGGCTCCCGAGCATAGCGGATCAGCCCGTGAGTTGGTGCCTCAGACTATGAGTTGGTCCCCAACGTTTGCCTTCGGTGCTTGTAGATACGGGCGCGACCTGCCGGTGTGTCAACCGGAGGTGGCGCCTTGCCCGTCGAGCATCAGCGTGGAGATAGACGGGTATCCCGGTGGTCTGGACCACGCGGCAGCGTGAAAAATGACCGAACGCATGCTGTCGAATATGTTTATAAACAATATGATACGACGCATTTATAAGGTCGATTGTATAGTGATACTGATGACCGGGGCAGTTGGGTGACTCCGGACTCGGTTCCTGGGTACCGATCACGGCGGGTGCGGCTTCCGGCAGCGTGCCGATAGGTCAGGGGACAGGGGACAGGGCTCAGGAGAGGGCGTCGGCCACTGCCTTGCCGCAGGTGACGGTATCGGCATTGCCACCGAGATCACGCGTTCTCAGTCCGGGTTCGGCCAGCACCCGCTCGATGGCATCGACAATCGCCTGGCCCGCGGCGCGGTGCCCGAGATGGTTGAGCATCATGGCGGCGGACCAGATCTGGCCTATGGGGTTGGCGAT
>JBMYTY010000344.1:0-2719 GCA_049604855.1 Gammaproteobacteria bacterium
ATGCGCCAGTGCGGCCGCCAGCAGTGGCAACGCGACGATGAGCAACATCAGGTGCTGCATAGGGTCTCTCTCCTCGCTACACGGAACTGCCCCATGGTGGAGAGAACACGGCGGAAAGCGGTATTACTCTTCGGTAAACAAGGGGTTAGCGGTTATTCCGATCCGATCCGGTCTACGCCAGATTACGACGAGTCTAGGAGGTCCCGCATCGCCGTGGATTCGATAATCCGATAGTGAATCATTGATTGGGGGCTATGGGTTGGGGTGGGGGCCGACGATGGCCCCGTCACGGATGTCGTCCTCCAACCGTGGGGCTTGTCAGCCTCGCGCATTCAAGCTGGTAACCTCACCCGCCATTCGTTCGATGGATTTTGGAACAGACGGGCATGCCCAACATCTACTGTGTGCGCGCGAACAATGGCCAATACGCGGACGTGTTTCTGAAACATGGTTTTACCGCCATTGGCTGGTTTGAAGGCGCCGATCTCGAGACCTTGAAGAACCGGGAGGAGGTGCTCGCCGCGTACCGGAGCAAGTTTCCGGATCACAACCGCTACACCACCGGTCAGCAGGTCGGGCAGATTTCGCGCTTCCTGTTCGATATCAAGCCCGGCGACTACGTGCTGCTGCCGCCGATGAACTCGGAGTTCATCCACTGGGGCGTCGTTCAGGAGGCCCCGTGTTTCCAGGCTGACGGTTCCGATGGATGCCCGTACGAACTTCGTCGCCCGGTCAGGTGGCACAAGACCCCGGTACCGCGCACCACCTTCTCCGTCCCCTTCCAAAACTCCATCCGTTCGTCACTGACCGTCTTCCACGTCGACCACGCCAACGAATTCTTCGCCGCCATCGGCAAGACCAAGCTGGTGGAGCCCGTCGCTCACGAGGCGGAAGCCGACCTCAACGCCATGGTCATCGAGCGTTTGTTGCAGTTGGACCCCACCGAGTTCGAGATCCTCGTCACCCGTCTGCTCAATGCCCTGGGCTTCGAATCCGAGCACACCGGCAAGGTCGGCGACGGCGGGGTGGATGCCACGGGCGATCTGGACGTCTCCGGCATGGCGCGCATCCGAATCTACGCCCAGGTCAAACGCTACAAACCCGGCAGTACCATCAACGACCGCACGGTACGGGAGCTGCGCCAGAGCATCCCGGCCGGTGCCCAGGGCGTGTTCATCACCACCAGCGGCTTCACCAAGAAGGCCCGCGAAATCGCCGTCGAGCCCGGCTTCCCGCGCATCGGTACCATCGACGGCGCGCAATTGGTCGACATCCTCGCCGAGCAATGGGACAAGCTGGACCTGGAGGGCGAGATCGCCGACAAGCTCAAGCTGCGCCTGGGCCTGATCCCCTCCTGACCATCACCCGCCTCGCCACCCGACGGACCCCATGGACAAAGCCGAACAAACCTTCCTCAACGCGCTGGACAAGAAGCTCTGGACCGCCGCCAACCAGTTGCTGCCCATGCTCGACGCGGCGGTCTACAAGCACGTCGTGCTTGGCCTCATCTTCCTCAAGTACGTCTCCGACACCTTCGCCCAGCGGCGCCTGGAGCTGGAGGCCGCCTTCCAGGACCCGAACCACGAGTATTTCCTCGGCGATGACGACGGCGAATTCCTCGCCGAGGAGCTGGAGGCCCGCGACTACTACCTGGAGGCCAACGTCTTCTGGGTGCCCGCCCTGGCCCGTTGGGCCTTCATCCAGGACAACGCCAAGGCCGCCATCGGCAAGAAGCTCAGCGTCAAAAACGGCAAGACCAGCGAGTACAAATTCAACGGCATAGGCCGCCTGCTGGACGACGCCCTGGAGGCCGTGGAACGGGAGAACCCCAAACTCAAGGGCGTGCTGGAGAAGGACTACGCCCGCAAGGGCATCGACGACGCCCTGCCCGGCCTCATCGACCTCATCGCCGACATCCCCTTCGACCACGGCAGCCTCAAGGCCAAGGACATCCTCGGCCACGTCTACGAATACTTCCTCGGCCAGTTCGCCATCGCCGAGGGCAAGAAGGGCGGCCAGTACTACACCCCCAAGAGCATCGTCAGCCTCATCGTCGAAATGCTCCAGCCCTACCAGGGCCGCGTCTACGACCCCGCCTGCGGCTCCGGCGGCTTCTTCGTGCAGTCCGAGAAATTCGTCGAGGAACACGGCGGGCGCATCGGCGCGCTGTCCGTCTACGGCCAGGAATCCAACCCCACCACCTGGCGCCTGGCCTCCATGAACATGGCCATCCGAGGCATGGACTTCGATTTCGGCAAGGAGCCGGCCAACACCTTCAGCCGCGACCAGCACCCCGACCTGCGCGCCGACTTCATCATGGCCAACCCGCCCTTCAACATGAAGGAATGGAACGCCGGGGTGAAAGACGACGACCCGCGCTGGCGCTACGGCACCCCGCCCAAGGCCAACGCCAACTTCGCCTGGATGCAGCACATGGTCCACCACCTCGCCCCGAAGGGCGTCATGGCCCTGCTGCTCGCCAACGGCTCCATGAGCAGCAACACCAACACCGAGGGCGAGATCCGCCGCGCCCTCATCGAGGCCGACCTGATCGAATGCATGGTCGCGCTGCCCGGCCAGCTCTTCACCAACACCCAGATCCCCGCCTGCATCTGGTTCCTCACCAAATCAAAGCTCCCCTCTCCCCCTGGGAGAGGGGCTGGGGGTGAGGGTGCGAGCGTCAGCGAGCTGGTGGATTTGCACGCGGCCTGCGGCCTCC
>JBMYTY010000345.1:0-2718 GCA_049604855.1 Gammaproteobacteria bacterium
CGGCCAAATATCCCGCCCCCCGGCGATACCCCAGCCACCACCCCCCCGCCGAGCGAGGGGCCAATGCCAGAACCCCGGGTCCCTGGTGGATGACCCGCCACGCCCCGTCCCGGCGCTCCCAGACCGCGCCATCAATCGCCACCGCGACACCACCGTCATCCCGACGGGCCATGGCCGTGGCACGGCCGACGGGCAGGTCCGGAACACGCTCCAGCCGGTCATCATGGCGCAGCACCCATACCCCGTTCGAGGCCGCGATCCAGAGCTCATCGGCCAAGGTCATGAGGACCTGAACGCGCCCCTTGATCGGGTCCTCGGCGGGTGCGACCCGGGTCAGACGCCCGCCCGCGTAACGGTACAGAGCCCCCTTCCACGAGCCCAACCAGGCCACGCCCCGATCATCGACCGTGCCCGCGGAAAGGGCCCCGAACCGACCACCGATCTGGTCTCGATAGACAGCCGAATCGACCATCAGTTGGGCGCCTTCGCCAGCGAAGCGATGCACGGCATATTTGCCCACGGTCCATACCGCCCCGTCCGGGGCCAACGCGACATCCATGGCATCTCCCCGGGTGCCGCCGAGCGGCCGCAACGCAACGACGCCCTCGATGGCCCCGGCGGCACCCTGGAGCCCGTTCTTCAGGCCCTCGAACTGGCGTGGGGCGAACGCGAACAACGCCGCCAACAACAGGGCGATGACGGCGGGAAGGGCCAGCTCGAAAGGTACGGGCCAGCGACTGCCGCGCAGCGGCGGCAGGGGCATGGAAACCTGACGACCCCTGGCCCCGGCGTAGACGGGCAGGGGAAATCGGGCCAGGTAGTCGATACCCGGTTGGTCCGCGCTCACCTCCAGCTCCCAGTAGCCGACGCTGGGATCGGCGGTCAGGCGGGTGGTCCACTCGGGCGTGTCAGGCAAACGCGCCCGTATCATGACCTCCGCTGCCCCGCCCCCCGCATCCACGCTCTGGCGCGCGCTGTACAGGACATCCGCCCGGTGGCGGGCGTTCCGCCGTGACCCTGTGCCCCTGGCCTCGAAGCGCTCGTGCACGTAGCGCAGGTTCACCTCCAGGCGCTCGAACCGATTCGGGGAGAAGCCGAGCTCCACGTTCTCCCCAGGAGTCATGGGAAAGCGACGAAAGCTCAAACGGCTGCGGCCGTACTTGAAGGCTCGCAGCAGCAGGTAGAAGCCATGCAGCAGAACGCCCAGCCAGATCAGGTCCATCAGCCCGGCGATCACCGTAACCGGCACGGGCGTACCCCGCTCCATGAACCCCCACCAATTCAGGGGCGCGATGATCAGGCCCATAAGGCCGGTCAACAGTAGCGCGCGTATCCATCGGCCGTGGGGCGCGTCCTCCACGCCACCGGGGTTCCATGGGTAATCCTCGAACCAGGGCCCGGCGCCAACCCGGGTGCGCGCCCGTCCCGCCTGGCGCCGGGACCACAGTCCAACCACGCCCTGCACACCCAGCACCAGACCCGCGCTGAAAAAGGCCAGACCGATGACGGCGATCAGCCACAGCGGCGCATTGACCCGGCCCGGAAGGGTGAAGACGCCACCGCCCGCCAAGGCAAAAAAGGCCCCACAAAGCAGGAACGGCAGGGCCATGAATACGGCACTCCATCCGTAGGCGGTACGCACGATCCGGGTGTCGCTGGACACATTGGTTTGCACGGTCATGGAACCTCCGCTCCTCGAACGCTTTCCACTCTACAACCCCCCTTTGCCTTGGGCGAAGATAGTGCCCATTCTTGTCGCCGTTACATCGTTTAAGGAGTCACCGCTTCATGCGTTTCGTCCGCCGCCCCCGCTTCATCATCCTGGCCGCCGCCGGTGTCCTGGTCGCCAGCCTGCTCGTCGCCTGCGCCACCAGCCCCACGGGGCGTAAGCAGCTCATGGTGGTCTCCCCGGACCAGGCCATCTCCGCGTCACGGGAGGCTTATGTGCAGACCCTCAATCCCTTGGCCAAGGACGGAAAGGTGGATAGCGATCCGCGTACGGTGGGCCGCGTAAGACTGATCACGGGGCGCATCATCGCGCAGGCGATCAAGGAGTATCCGCACACCAGGGATTGGGACTGGAGCGTGAAAGTCATCGACGACCCGGACCAGGTCAACGCCTGGTGCATGGCGGGCGGAAAGATGGCCGTCTACACGGGCCTGCTCAACAAGGTCGACCCCTCGGATGACGAACTGGCCCAGGTCATGGGCCACGAGATCGCGCACGCTTTGGCCAATCACACCGCCGAGAAGATGTCCGTCGCCATGGCCACGCAGGTGGGCATTCTGGGCGTCGCCATAGCCACCTCGCGGACCGAGTACGGTGGACTGGCCCTGGCCGGGGCGCCCCTCGCCGCGGCCGTCGCCGTCACGCTCCCGAACAGCCGCACGGCGGAATCCGAGGCAGACCGCATCGGCATCGAATTGGCCGCGAAGGCCGGTTACAACCCCAACGCCGCGGCCACCCTCTGGCAGAAGATGGGCAAGGTGGGCGGTAAGAACCCGCCCGAGTTCCTCAGCACCCACCCCGCGCCGGGCAACCGGCAGGAGACCCTGTCCAAGCTCGCGCCGCAGATGATGAAGTTTTACAAGCCCAAGGAAGTCAAACCCATCTACAAGTTCAAGGGCTGAGCGGACGGGAATCGGCTAGGGAAGCTCTGAATGAATCTGGCGCGAGCGAATTGGGCCGGATGATCGTTCAGTTCAAGGCGCGAATCG
>JBMYTY010000346.1:0-2699 GCA_049604855.1 Gammaproteobacteria bacterium
CCCTTGCGATCCATGTCCGCCACTGCCTGCTCGCTCAAGCCGAAGAAGGGATAGGAATAAGGAAAACGGCGGATCGATACTCCGCCCAGGGTCTGCGCGCGTGTATCGGACAGGGCCATGCTGGTGAAGATGCGCGTCTCGTGCCCCGCGGCGTTCAGGGCGCGGCTGGTCTCGAGAATGGTGGTTTCCGTCCCACCCCACTCGTGGGCCACGAAGCGGCGTGGGACCTGGATGGTTTTCATCGCTGGGCGACTCAAGGTTGTGGACCTTGGCCCAAGCATAAGCAATGCGACCGGCCCATTGGGGGTGATGGTGGGAAACACCGAAGCTGGATCATGAGCAGGGGGTGGTTTTCCGAGGGGGCTTCGATGTTGGTCCCACCAAATCCCGCCCGGAGCGTCGGTTTGCCTGGGTGTGCCGGATTATTCTTTCCTGCTCTTCAGTACGCGTGCCGGCGTCCCCACCGCAATGCTGTAGGGCGGGATATCCCGGGTCACCACCGAGCCTGCCCCGATGATGGAGCCGGTCCCGATACGCACCCCTTGAAGGATGCTTGCATTGAGGCCTATCCAGACGTCGTCCTCGATGACTACGGGGGCTGTGTTGATGCCCTGCTGGCTCATGGGCTGGTCGGCTCGGTCCGCGTTGTGGGAGACGGTGTTGATACTGGTGTGGGCGGCGATGAGCACGCCGTTGCCGATGTCGATGCCGCCGTTGCCGTAGAGCAGGCAGAAAGGGCCGATCCAGCAGTCATCACCGATATTCACGTGGCCCTCGTTGGCGTTGATGAGGGCGTTTTCCAGTACCAGGCTGCGCTCGCCCACGCGGATGCCGGGTTCGATCTTAGTGTTCGCGCGCAGCATGGCACGGCGCGCGACGCGGGCATGGGCGCCCAGGGTGATGTTGCTTGGGAAGTCGAAGGTGGCCCCCGGTTCGATGGTGACGCCGGGGCCCGCCTGCTGGACCTTGAGCGGGGCGAGCAGGTCCTTGAGGGCACGAATGAGATGTTTCATTAGGGAAGCTCTGAATGAATCTGGCGCGAGCGAATCGCACTTACATAGCGGGCTGTTGCGAAGATCCGCAACGCGGAAATGGGCTTGTTCGATGGGCCAAGGCGCCGTGTCACGATTCGTTCAGAGCTTCCTCAGGCGCTCCCGCCGCCGCGTCTGGCTTTGATCTTGGCCAGCACCATCCGACGTTCATCGGCTTTGACCCCGGTGAACAGGAAGGCGATGACGAAGGTGATGCCCGCCAGGCCGCCCTGCCAGAAGACGTTCCACAGCCCGGTGGGGGTGATCCATGCGGCCAGGGCGAGGGCCACGGCCAGCATGGGCACGATGGCGGGCAGGGCGGGGAGCAGTCCTTCCTTGATGAAACGGCCGTAACTGATACCCCGGCTGGCGCAGGCCCTGGGCACGATGATGCCCATTTCCACGATGAAGGCGGCGATGAGGGTGGCGTAGGCCACGCCGGGTAGTTCGAAGACCTGGATGAGTACGATGCTCAAGCCGAGATTGAGCAGGGCGGAGCCGATCATGGCCCCGGCGACCAGTCTGTGGTGGCCGGTCATGCCGAGCACGTTGGCGGCGTTGAGCTGCACGGTGGAGAACAGGGCCGCCAGCAGGAGGATGCGCAGCAGGGGGGCCGAGTCGGCGAAGTCCGGGCCCATCCAGAGGTCGATGATCTCCGGGGTGTAGAAGAACAGCAGTCCGATGAAGGGGATGGCCACGCCCATGAGGAAACGGGTGCCGTCGAGCAGCACGGACAGGATGGCCGCGTCATTGCCCGCGCCGTGGGACTGCGATACCAGGGGCATCAGGGCGTTGGAGAACTGCTTGTTGAGCAGGTAGGTGTACTCGGACACCCGTGAGGCGATGGCGTAGATGGCCACGGCGGACAGGGGCAGGAAGAGTTTGATCACCACCGGGTCGATGCGCAGGATGATGAGTACGGCGACGTTGGCGATGAAGGCGTACATGGAAAAGCTCAGCAGGTCCTTGACCATGTCGCGCCGGAACCCACCCGGGGCGATGGAAAAGCGTGGAATGAGCCGGTAGGTGAAGGGGATGAGCAACACGCTCTGCCCCAGCAGGTTGACCGCCGCCGCGATAGCGAGCGCCATGAGCCCCCAGCCCGCCTCGAGCAGCGCGATGGTCAGCCCCGCCTGCACGATGATGAGCAACAGCCCGATGCCGTTGACGAGGTCCATGCGGCCCGCGCCGGTGAGCGCGGATTTGAATACCGAGGCGGGAAAGCTGAGCGCCAGGGCAATGCCCAGCAGCCAGACCAGTTGTGCAAAGTCCCCCTGCTGACCGGGCTCCAGGTCGAACCACCCCCCGGCGGGTCCGGCGGTGATGGCGACCACGCCCATGCAGACCAGGCCGATGCCTGAATAGACCGTGAACAGGGTGCCGAGGATGTGGTTGCGTCGGTCGTGGTCCTCCGAGCCAAAGGTCTCCGCCACGTATTTCACCCCCGCCGTGGCAAAGCCCATGTCCATGAGCCCGAAGATGCCGATGACGGCGAAGATCAGCGTCCACAGGCCGAAGTCATCGATACCCACCATGGACACGATGTACGGCGTCATGAAGAACACCACCACGATGTTGATGAGGAACTTCAGGTAGCTGGTGGCGATGTTGAGGATCCAGCGCATTCTTCGTGAGGGGTGAGGAGTGAGGAGCCCGACGCAGCTTACT
>JBMYTY010000347.1:0-2687 GCA_049604855.1 Gammaproteobacteria bacterium
ACCCAATTCGGTGATGGGGAAGACTTCGATGCCTACCCTCGTACCTTGAAGCCGGATGTCGAAAAACTCACGGGCCGGGGTGCGGATGCGGTTTTCGCGCCCGCGATGGGCGAGGTCTATCCGCACGGTACCCGTGATCTGACCCGTGTGGAGGCCCCCGGTCTGTCGTTTCAGCTCTGCGGAGCGCACCGCCCTGGGCACTTCTCAGGTGTGGCCACCGTGGTGTGCAAGCTGTTCAACATGGTCCAGCCGGATGTGGCGGTCTTCGGTGAGAAGGACTTCCAGCAACTGGCTGTGATCCGGCGAATGGTTTGCGACCTGGACATTCCGGTTGATGTCATCGGGGTTACGACCTGCCGCGAGGACGATGGCCTCGCCATGAGTTCACGCAATCAATACCTGGGCCCGGAGGAACGGATGACCGCCCCGTATTTGCACCAGGTGTTGAGTGATACCGTGGAGCGCCTACGCGGCGGTGATCGACAATTCGGCAGCCTGGAGCAACTCGCTGAGGATGCGTTACGCGCTCGGGGCTTTGTCCCTGATTACGTGAGCATACGTCGAAGCTCGGATCTCATGCCCCCTGAACCGGGGGATGGTGAGCTGGTCGTGCTGGCGGCGGCCCATCTGGGCAAGGCTCGCCTGATCGACAACGTACGTGTCTGACCCAGCGTACGCCCCTTACATCGACGAGGTTGAGTTCAATCATGACTGAGCAACAAAGCTCCGCCGCACGCTGTGCGTTCATAGGTCTCGGGGTCATGGGCTATCCCATGGCCGGGCATCTGGCTGCCGCCGGACACGAGGTCACCGTGTTCAATCGTAGCCGTGAGAAAGCCTCCCGATGGTGCGACGAGTACTCGGGTTCAATCGCCGAGACTCCCGCCGCGGCCGCCCGGCAGGCCGAGTTTGTGTTCACCTGTGTAGGAAACGATGATGATCTGCGCGCCGTGTCCCTCGGCGACGAGGGGATTCTGGCAGGGCTGCCCGAGGGAGGGGTTCTGGTCGATCACACGACAACCTCGTCCGCCGTGGCCTTGGAGATAGCCGAGGCCGCGCGGTCGATGGGTAAGTATTTCCTCGACGCCCCCGTTTCTGGCGGTCAGGCCGGAGCGGAAAACGGAGTGTTAACGGTAATGGTGGGGGGAGATTCAGCCATATTCGATCGTGCCAAACCGGTTATTTCCGCGTTCGCCCGGGCGGTGACCCTGATGGGGCCGACCGGGGCAGGTCAGTTGACCAAGATGGTGAACCAGATCTGTATCGGTGGATTGTTGCAGGGCTTGTCCGAGGCGCTGAACTTTTCACGGAGGGCAGGCCTGGATTCGCACAAAGTGCTGGATGTGATATCCAAGGGCGCGGCGCAGTCATGGCAGATGGAGAACCGTGGGCATTCCATGGTCGATGATCAATTCGAGTTTGGTTTCGCCGTGGACTGGATGCGGAAGGACCTCGGTATCTGTCTCGATACCGCGCGCCGAATCGGGGCCCGGGTCCCGGCAACCGCCCTGATCGACCAGTTTTACGCTCAAGTCCAGGCCGAGGGTGGGGGGCGTTGGGATACCTCCAGTCTGATCCGGCTGCTGAATGATCAGTGACCCAGGGCGCACGGCGCGGTTGTGGCGTTGCCTTGATTCCGCCCGTTGCATCCCCCGTTGACGCCGTTAAGCTTTGGTCGAAAGTCAGCGGGCCGGTAATCGAGCCCGCTTGGCTCTATTTCCTGAAATCCCACGGAGCATTGAATGACTAATCAGGTACGCAAGGCCGTATTTCCCGTCGCTGGCCTTGGAACCCGTTTCTTACCCGCCACCAAGGCCAATCCCAAGGAAATGCTGCCCGTTGTGGATAAACCGCTGATTCAATATGCGGTTGAAGAAGCGGTCGCAGCGGGAATTGAGGACCTGGTTTTTGTCACCAGTAGCTCGAAGAGGGCCATCGAGGATCATTTTGATCGCAGTTTCGAGTTGGAGCACACGCTTGAGGCGCGCGGAAAGACGGACGTACTGGACGAGGTTCGCAGCATGGTCCCCGACGGAGTCAACTGCGTGTATGTCCGCCAGCCCGTCGCACTTGGCCTGGGACACGCGGTTCTCTGTGCCGAGCCGGTGGTGGGTGATGAACCTTTTGCCGTCATTCTCGCCGACGACCTTATTGATGGAGGAAACCGGCCCTGCATGAAGCAGATGGCGGAGCTCTACGATGCGCACGGCGTGTCAATCCTGGGCGTGGAACGCGTTCCTGAGGACGAGGTTTTCCGCTACGGTATCGTTTCCACCGAAGGGGCGATGTCCGATGGTGTGGAGAAAGTAACGGGGATCGTTGAGAAACCGAAGGTGGAGGAGGCGCCATCCAATCTCGGGGTGGTTGGGCGTTACATTCTTAACCCCCGAATCTTCCAGTTGCTGAAGACCCAGGAGACCGGTTCCGGTGGAGAGATTCAGCTCACCGATGCCATCGCGCGCATGCTCAACTATGAAACCGTGCTCAGCTATCCCTTTGAAGGCGTTCGGTACGATTGCGGAAGCAAACTGGGCTATCTGATGGCGACCATGCAATACGCGCTGAAGCATCCGGAATTGAAAGGGGAATTTCGTGAATACATCGAATCCCTGAATCTGAAGCCCAAGTCGAAAGGCAAATCCAAATCAGCGGAATAGTTTGCCGCACCGATGGTTGCCTGCCTGCGA
>JBMYTY010000348.1:0-2686 GCA_049604855.1 Gammaproteobacteria bacterium
ACGTGCCGAAGACCGTCGACAACGACCTGCCCATCACCGACAACTGCCCCGGTTTCGGCTCCGTGGCCAAGTACATCGCCGTCTCCACCCTGGAGGCCTCCTACGACGTGCGCTCCATGGCCGCCACCTCCACCAAGATCTTCGTGATCGAGGTCATGGGCCGTCACGCCGGCTGGATCGCCGCCGCCGGCGCCCTGGTCGAAGACTACGGCATCCCGGTCGTGACCCTGTTCCCGGAAGTCGAGTTCGACAAAGACAAGTTCCTGGCCGCCGTGAAGGCCAAGGTGGAAGAGCACGGCTACTGCTCCATCGTCGTCTCCGAGGGCTGTCACTGGCCCGACGGCACCTTCCTGGCCGAGCAGGGCACCCGTGACGACTTCGGTCACGCCCAGCTCGGTGGCGCCGCCCCCGTGGTCGCCAACATGATCAAGGAAGCCCACGGCTACAAATTCCACTGGGCCGTGGCCGACTACCTGCAGCGCGCCGCCCGTCACCTGGCCTCCGAGTCCGACGTCGAGCAAGCCTATGCCCTGGGCGAAGCCGCCGTGGAGAAAGCCCTGGAAGGCAAGAACTCCATCATGCCCACCGTGGTGCGCGAGTCCTCCGCCCCGTACAAGTGGTCCATCGGCGAGGCCCCTCTCTCCGAGGTGGCCAACGTCGAGAAGATGATGCCCATGGACTTCATCTCCGAAGATGGCTACGGCATTACGACCAAGTGCAAGGAGTACCTCTACCCGCTGATCAAGGGCGAGGCCTACCCCGAGTACGATGACAACGGCATGCCCAAGTACGTCACCCTGAAGCTCGAAGGCGTGGAGAAGAAGCTGCCCGGCTTCGAACTCTGACGGACGCTGTAAGAAGCCACGAAAAAGGGGCCGCAAGGCCCCTTTTTCGTGTCCGGACAAAGCACGCCGGGTTGCACTGCCGATGACCCGGATGCGCCCCAAAGGGGCCCGAATCAACCGTTGTCCGGGCCTGTGCTCAGGCGGCAGCGGCTTCTCCCGCGCCCAGTACGTCTTCACGAACCCGGCGTGACATCAGCGGCTCCACGTAGTCCTGGCTATCGACCTTGGGACAGGCGTGGGCGTAATCGGCCAGATCGTACATACGCATGAACGAGACGACGTTGGCCATCACCTCCGGCCGCTCCTCACGTATGGACGTATCCCCTCTCAGGCAGATATTTCCCGCGCAGGCCGCGCACGGGGCCACACGCGCGTCGAAGCGCATCCGGCCACCGGAAAACGAGGCGGCGTTGCCGGCGAGACGCTCGGCCCAGTTGCTTGGACGGATCTTGTTTCCGTGTTGGTCGTGATTCCTCACAATGAGAACTTGTTGCACAGCGAAGACTCCAAAGGGTTGAAAAAATTCTGTAACGTGTTGTTTTTCTTATGATGAAAATAGGTAAACAACACCCTTGGAATCATTTTTTGTGCGGCGCAATAGTAGGCCGCCAACCGCGTATATCTCAATAGGGATATAAAAGATTCAAGGGCATATTCCACTTGGCGGAAGTATTCGCCTGAAAACACTGGCCCGCCCCACACGATCAAGGCTTGGCGATCACGAAAAACAGCGAATCGAGCACTCAGGCCGCGCGTCCCCAGCCGGAATATCCGTTTCCCCGTTACCAACCCGGGGTCGCGGCCACATTCCCCGTCCCCTCTGACGCCTCAATGAAGCTGGCGACTGTCCCCATCGGCCCGGGGGGCGACGTGGGTGTCACGCCATGCGGTCAGCCAGTCGTTCAGGGCAGAGGCCTCCACGGGCCCACCCAGACCTATGCCCTGCCCACAGGAGAACCCCATCGCCTTGGCGGTCGCCGATTGGGCATCGGTATCGATGCCTTTCGCCACGGTGATACACCCCAGTTCCATACCCAGGGTCACCGCGGCACGGGCGAGGTTCTGGGAGCGTTCATGGTGTTCCAGGCCCTCGATCACCGAGGGCGCCAGATTCACGACGTCGAAGCCCAATTCGCTGATCATGCCCAGGGAGGAAACCCCTTCCCCGAAACCATCGAGGCAGACCATCAAGCCCATGCCCTGCACCGTGGGCAGAGCGCGTCTGGCCAGGGAGCGGTTACGCATCAGGTCGGACTCGGTGAACGACAAACGGATACAGCTGGGATCGACGGGGTAGCGGGACAGCAACTCCTCCAGTTCGCGCACCAGACGGTCGTCGACCAACTGCTGACCAAAGCAACGCACCACCGCGAAACGCCCGGTCCGCCAACGCCCCTGCCGCTGCCAAAGCGCGATCTGCGTAATCGTCTTGCGCAACATCCAGCAGCCGATCTCCCCGGCCAGACCGGTGCGTTCGGCAAGGGGCATGATCTCGGTGCTACCCAGCATCCCGTGCTCCGAGCGCTCCCAACGCAGCGCGACCTCAAAACCCACCACATCCATGCGATCGAAACCGATCACCGGCTCGAAAGCCATCTCCAGGCGATCATCCGCCAGGGCCGCCTTCAATTCGTTGATTGCCCGGGTAAGGGCATAACCCTCCTCGCGTAATTGAGCGGTGAACACCATGTCACGACCACCACCCGCGCGCTTCGCGGCATGCATGGCGAGATCCGCGTCGCGGATCACCTCATCGGTATCGCGGTAGCGCGCGGTGACCGGAACGACCCCCACACTGACACTGACCTGAACGTGGTTCCCCCCGAGGACCATGCCTTCCT
>JBMYTY010000349.1:0-2678 GCA_049604855.1 Gammaproteobacteria bacterium
CCCTCCACCCTCCGCACCCCCCTGTTCGCCGCTTCACCGGATGACCTTGCCGAAGGGGCCTACCGCCGCGTGCGCGTGCGCCACGAGGGTGAGGAGACCAACGTCGTCGTGTTCCGCCACGGCGGTGAGATCCGCGCCTACCTGAATCGTTGCGTGCACATGCCCCGGGAACTGGATTGCGAGCGCGCAACCATCTTCGACGAGAGCGGCGAACGCTTGCGCTGCTCTATGCACGGCATCGTCTACGACCCGGTGAGCGGCGAGGCGCAAAGCGAGATCTGCGCGGGCCTGCGCCTCACCGCCGTGCGCTTCGTCGAGCGCGACGACGGCGTTTGGATCAGGGACAAGCGGATCGGGCATCCGGCGGACTGAGGGTTCCCCGCCTGGAAACGCCGTGGTGAGGCGCGGTGCCGCTGCTCCATTCGCCGCTCCCACCGTTTTGTCACAACCGCCCCCGCTGCGCGGCGCCTGTTGTGTCGCAAACCTGACATTTCCGCATCTGGCATCGGAAAAAAGGACGGGTTTTCAACGTCTTGGCGGTTCGGGACAAGCGCGCACCTTGAGCACGCTTCCTGCAACAGCCCCTGGCAATCCTTTCCCAACCCTTTGCCGTCGCCACCGGGCCGTCCATGCAGCTGCACCTCGAGCGAACCCACGCACTCTCCCTGATGGAGCGCTTCCCCGCCCTGGAATCCCTGGGCGAACAGCTGCGTTTCGGCAATCGCGTGGATATCGGGTTCACCCAGCTGGATCCGGATCAGCTCGCATTCCTGGCCGAGCTCTACCGCCAGGCGGGTCCTGATCACCAGGCGCGTGCCGCGCAGGTCCTCACCCTGCACCAGGCCCTGGATGAGCCGCGCAAACGCTTCCAGGATCACGAGTTGGAGCAGGTCCTCCCGGAGTTGATCGATTACCTGGTGGAGGGCGGCATCCGCGGCTGGTTGTTCAAGGCCACTCCTTCGGCCAAGCCCATGCCCTACGTGGTCACGCGGCTGGACTTCACGCCGCCATCGGAGGAGGAGGCCGGGCGCCTGCTCATCGAGCTCAAGGCCAATACCTGCGGAAAGATCGCCAGCGAGACCGTGGTGATTCGCGGCCGTGACATCGCGGGCCTGAGCGTGGGCGGCATCCTCGCCGGTAAGGGCTATCTGAAAGAAACCACGGACCTGGTAGAGGCCTATGACCGTTCCGAGGCCCGTTACTTCGAGTGGCGGGCCGCATCGGGGATGCAGTTCTCAGCCCGTGGCACGGGCTACTACGCGGAGGACCCCAGCGCCTCCCATCGCAACCGGGACTGGACGCGCAAGAACATCATCGTGCTCTCCAGCAGCGGCGCGGATGCCCGCCTGGTGAATGACGAGTCCATTCTTGAAGGGCGGGCCCTGAACTTCGAAGGTTCCGGCGAGATCCTCACCGCCTACCTGCGCCGCGCCGCCAAGAGCAGCCGCTACGACGAGGACGTGGAGAGCGCCATGGAAGCGGCCCGCGATGGCTTGCCCGAGGGCCTGTTCACACGCCTGCCGGTGCATGGTTACCTGTTCATGTTCCACCTGGAGCTGCACCACCACCTGTGGGTGCACGTGGACGACCTTCGGGCTTACGAATACCGCCCGGAGCTGAAGGACAAGCTCATCCTGCCCCGTGAGCAGACCGACCTGATCGATATCCTCACCGCCGAGATGGACCTGCTCATGGACGACATCGTCGCGGGCAAGTCCGGTGGCACCACGGTGCTGTGCGCGGGACCGGCGGGGGTGGGCAAGACACTCACCGCCGAGGTCTACGCCGAAATCATCCGCCGCCCGCTGTACCGGGTGCACTCCGGCCAGCTCGGGCTCAACGTCAGCGAGATGGAGCAGGCCCTCAAGGACACCCTTACGCGCGCCCAGCGTTGGGGCGCCGTGATGCTCATCGACGAGGCCGACGTCTACATCAAACGCCGCGACGACGACATCGCCGCCAATGCCGTGGTGGGCGTGTTCCTGCGTGTGCTCGAGTATTTCAACGGCCTGCTGTTCCTGACCACCAACCGGGTGGACGACATCGACGAGGCCATCGTCTCCCGCTGCATCGCCATGATTCGCTACGAGACACCCGATGCCGCGGCACGTCGACGCATCTGGTCGGTGATGGCGAACCAGTTTGCCCTACCCCTCGATGCCGCGCTTATCGACACCCTGGTGGAACGTTTCCCCAGCGCCTCCGGCCGTGACATCAAGGGCCTGACCAAGCTGGTGGTGAAGTTCTGTAACCAGAAGGACATCGCCCCCGATGAGGCCGTATTCGAGCGTTGCGCCGTGTTCCGTGGCCTGGAGATGACGCACAAGCCCGAGCCGCGCACCGGGAGCGCATCGTGAACGCCACCCATCCCGCCGCCGCCTGGGCCCTGGGCGAGCCCTTTGACGACAGCCGCGTGGACTGCACCACGGCGGTGGTACTCAAGATCCTTGATGGCAAATGCAAGATGAGCGACGGCGAGAAGGCCGCCATCACCGCCATCTACCGCGCCGTGCGCCGGGACACGCCGCTGTTCGGCCGCGACGTACACCTCCGCATCGACGGCGCGCTGGTGGATCAGCCCGACACCGTGATCCACACCCTGCGCGTGCGCGCCGAAGCCGCCATCCCCAAGCCCGTCATGAAGGCTTTCAAGGCCTATCTGCGCGACGGCCTGTTCG
>JBMYTY010000350.1:0-2659 GCA_049604855.1 Gammaproteobacteria bacterium
CTAACCTTGGGTGCCCCCTCGGGGATGGGCGCGACACCGGGCCGCAAGGCCGCCACGATCAGCACATAACCGATGAACAAGGTGCCCAGCAGGATGCCGGGGAACAAGGCACCCATGAACAGGTCGCCGACGGAGGCGCTGGGGTCCGCCAAGCGGTCGGCCATGAGCACCAGCATGATGGACGGTGGAATCAGGATGCCCAGTGTGCCGGTCGCGCAACAGGTGCCGACGGCGAGGTGTTTGGAATAGCCGCTGCGCAGCATGACCGGCAGTGAGAGCATGCCCAGCAGTACCACGGAGGCGCCGATGATGCCCGTGGTGGCCGCCAGCAGCAGGCCGATGACGATAACGGTGACTGCGTAGCCACCACGTACGCGGCCAAACAGCTTGACCATGTTCTCCATCAGCCGCTCAGCGATGCCGGACTGGTCGAGCATGATGCCCATGAAGATGAACATGGGCAGGGCGACCAGGGTTTCGCTGTTGACCAGGGCCCACAGGCGCTCGGGCATCAGGCCCAGGGAGCTGCCCCAGTCGAACCACAGGTCAGCGCCGAAATACTCGACCGAGGCGATGCCGATCCCGGTCCAGATCACGGATGTTCCGGCCAGTACCCAGGCGACGGGGAAGCCGGTGAACAGCAGCAGGCCGAAGGTGGCGAACATGCCGATAACAAAGAACGTGCTCAGCTCCATGGTTCAGCCCTCGCCGTTGGATGGTTTTCTGGGCAGGGCCTTGGGCCAGCCCAGCAACAGCGAGGTGGTTCTCAGCGCACGCGAGAGCGCCGCGATCAGCAGCAATGCCAGGGATAAGGGAATGAAGGACTTCAGAATCCAGCGCCAGGGCAGGCCATTGGGCGCCTGGGAGTGTTCGTTCAGCTCATAGGAGCTGTAGGCGTAGGGCGTGACCTCGCCCAGGGCCAGCACCAGGAAGGGCAACAGCAGAAGCAGGATGCCCAGCAGTTCGATCCAGGCCTGGGCCTTCAGCGAAAGGCGTTCGTGCAATACGTCGACGCGCACGTGGTCGTCGTGGACCAGGGTGTAGGACAGGCCGATCAGCCACGCCGCGCCGGCCAGATGCCAGGCGACTTCCTCAAGCATCACCGAGCCCTGGCCAAACAAATAACGTGACACCACCGAATAGAGGATCACGCCGACGGTGGCGATCCAGAGCCAGGATGTGGTCGCGCCGATACGGTCGACCACGGCGTCCAATCCATTGGACAGGGTCGTGCGGGGCAGCTCCGTGTGATGGATGAGCTGGTGTTCCAGCTCAGCCAGGCTGGGTGCATGGTTATCCGCTGGTTGCGTATTCATACTCACAGCCACTCACCTCTCTGATTCCGCACGACCTGTCTTCTTGTGGGCTCTACCTTATTTCATCAGTTCGGTGGGGAGGTAGGCGCGCTCGTCCCAGATCACGTAGTCCTTCTGGAAGGCCTGCTGGGACTCCATGACCCGCTTGAAATCGGGGTCGGCGGCGGCCTGCTCGGCGAGCACCTCATTGGTGATGGACTTGAGCTGTTTGAGGATGGGCATGGGAATCTGACCGATGTTCACGCCTTCGGCTGCCAGCTTGGAGAGGATGGCGCCGTTCTGGTACTCACCGATCGCCAGCCCGTGCAGGACACCGGCGGTACATGCGGTTTCAACCAGTGCCTTCTGCTGCGCGGAAGCCTTCTTCCACTCGTCGCCATTGATCAGCATGTAGGAGGCGGTGAAGGGCTGATGCCACCCGGGGAAGAGGTTGTTCTTCACGATCTGGTTGAAGCCCAGGATCTTGTCGATGGCGGGCATGGAGAACTCGGTGGCGTCGATGGTGCCTTTCTCCAGGGCCTGGAACAGTTCACCGCCGGGCAGCATGGTCACCGAGGCGCCCAGCTTCTCCAGCACCTTGCCGCCGAGACCGGCGAAACGGATCTTCATGCCCTTGTAGTCGTCCAGGCTTTTCAGGGGCTGCTTGTACCAACCGGCGGTTTCCGGCCCGATGATGCCGCACAGCTGCGCGTGCACGTTGAAGCCCTTGTTGGCGTAAACCTCCTGCAGCATCTCGTGGCCACCACCGTAGTAGTACCAGCCGGCGAAGGCCGGGGGCTTGAGGCCGAAAGGGACGGCCGCGAACAACGGCACGGCGGGCACCTTGCCCTGGTCATAGCCGATCCAGGTGTAGCCAGCGCCCACCTTGCCATCGGAAACCGATTGCAGGATTTCGAAGGGGGGGACCAGGGTCTTCGGCTCGTAGACCTTGACCTTGATGGAGCCGCCGCTGGCGACGTTGAGCTGTTCGGCCACGTAGGCGGCCGGGGAACCCAGGCCGGGTAGCTTGGTGGCGAAGGCGACGGGCATCTTCCAGCGCAGGTTGTCGGCGGTCGCCGTGCCATGCACAGCCATGCCGGACGTGGCGACCAGGGCCGACAGGGCCAGACTCTTGACGATCTTCATTTCTCTTTCTCCTCGATGGTGTTCAGGGTGCGATTCCGTTCGCGAAAGCAATTCCCTGGATCGGCTTGTCCTCCTCGAAGGACCGCCGATGTTTGTCGCGTCTTCGCGTGGGTTCGCGGGGGACGCATTTATCTGTTTGTCTTGCGCGTTCTCAGTAACGCGCCGTAGGAGCGGCTTCAGCCGCGAAATGCTTAGGAAGAATCCCGAGGCGCTGATCG
>JBMYTY010000351.1:0-2649 GCA_049604855.1 Gammaproteobacteria bacterium
GGTACGGTGCGCATGGGCGCGGTTTGCCCCTGGTAACTGCGAATCGGCCAATCCGGCTGGTAAAGGTCCAGCGGCGGAACAGGCTCGAGCAGATCCATATTGGCCTCGTAGTAGGTGTCCAACGTACCCACGTCACGCCAATAACCGTCCGCGCTGACACGCCCCTCATCACCCCCGAACCGGTAGGCGCGCACGCCGTCATCACCGATCAGCGCGGGGATGATGTCACTGCCGAAATCATGACCGCTGTCCGGGTTGTCCGCATCGGCGGCGAGAATATCCAGCAGACGTTCGGCATCGAACACGTACACGCCCATGGAGACCAGGGCCTGCCCCGGTGACTGGGGATCGGCGGCCGGGTCCGAGGGTTTCTCCATGAAATCGAGAACCCGGTCCTCCGCGTCCAGGCTCATGACCCCGAAGGCCCCGGCCTGATCGAGTGGCACGCGCATACAACCGACCGTCAGGAGGGCTCCGCTCTGCTCGTGACGCTCGACCATGGCCGCGTAGTCCATGCGATAGACGTGGTCACCCGACAGCAGAAGCACATTGTCCGCGCCGCTGCGCTCCACCAGCCAGCGGTTCTGTTGGACGGCATCGGCGGTACCCAGATACCAACCATTGCCCCGCCGCATCTGTGGCGGCACGGCGGTGATGTACTCACCCAACTCGGGATTGAAGATGGACCACCCGTCCCGCAGGTGTTTGTGTAGGGAATGGGATTTGTACTGGGTCAGGACCAACACCCGGCGCATCCCGGAATGCAGGCAATTGGCCAGGGTGAAATCGATGATCCGGTATTTTCCGCCGAAGGGGACAGCGGGCTTGGCACGGTCGGAGGTGAGCGGTTGAAGGCGGCTGCCATGGCCACCGGCAAGGATGATGGCCAGAGTTTCGTTGGTCATTTTTTTCTGTTTTGGTTGGTGGCTGGCACCCAGGCATCAGCCATTGCGGTTGAGGGTTGGCGCGGTTCCCAGCACGGTCAACCTGAAACGATCCGTGCAACCGGTATGCCATTGGTGGGATGTGACGCCACATCGGCTGGCGCGATGGCGCTGATCCGCGCGTATCGGCGCGCACTGTCGGAAGAAAGCGGCCCGCACCGGACCCCGAGTTGCGGTTCCGCGCCAATGCACCGCGCCAATGTCATGGGCTAATCCATGGTGCGGCGGCACCAGCATGGTGCAGCCCATCAGGCCCGATCCACGGGAAAGGCCATTACCTCGCTCAAGGCTCTGAGTCCGAGCGCGGTCATGACGAGCCGATCAATGCCCAGTGCGACACCGGCGCAATCCGGCAATCCATGATCAAGGGCGGCGAGCAGAGAATCGTCCCATACGACGGGGGGCATACCCTGTTTCACCCGCGATCGGTTCTCGGACTCGAATCGAGCCCGTTGTTCGGTGCTATCGGCCAACTCATGGAATCCATTCGCCAACTCAACACCATCGATGTAGAGCTCGAAGCGTTCGGCAAGCGCGGGGGTATCAGCGCGCGCGGGACTTACCCGGGCCAGGGCGGCCTGGTCGGCGGGATAGGCGTGCAGGAAACAGGCGCGGGGCAGGCGCGGCTCGACCCGGTGGGTGAGCACCAGATCCCGGCACTGCGCCGCATCGAGCCGCTCCACATCCGGAACATCGATGCCCACCCGCCGGATGAACGCGTGCCATTGCTCGGGCTCCGTGCCGTGGGGATCAGGCGCGTCACAACGAAGAAACGCATCGGCATAGGTCAGGCGATGTACGTCGTCCAGCTCCGGCATCACAAGCCGCAGCAGGTCCTCCACTTCATCCATGAGGCGATGGTGATCCCATCCCACCCGGTACCACTCCAGAAGGCTGAACTCCGGATTGTGTCGGCGTCCGGCCTCGCCATCGCGAAATACCCGGGCGATCTGCCAGATATCTCCAGAGCCGCCCGCCAGGAGTCGCTTCATGGGGAACTCCGGCGAGGTGTGGAGATAGCGCTTACCCGGGTCGGGCCCGTTCCAGGGGAGTTCGAAAGACGAGATGTTCGGGTCGGTGACCGCGGCCACGGACAGGGCCGGTGTCTCGACCTCCAACAGTCCACGATCCTTAAAAAAGGTCCGCACACGATCAACTATGGCCGCGCGTTCGCGCAGCACGGCCAGGGAGGCACTGGGCCTCCAATCCGGCGACGCCACGGGCGCGCGCCCCGCTACCTGATGCGGCCGATTCAGTCTTCCTTGGCGCGGGAGATGTACTCGCCGGAGCGGGTGTCCACCTTGAGCACGTCGCCGATCTCCACGAACAAGGGCACGCGGACCACGGCACCGGTTTCCAGGGTCGCCGGCTTGTTTCCGCCGCTGGAGGTGTCACCGCGTACGCCCGGGTCAGTCTCGGTGACCTTGAGAATCACGTGATTGGGCGGCAACACGGCGATGGGCTGACCATTCCAGAGGGTCACCTCGCAGACATCCTGTTCCTTCAGCCACTGGGCGTTCTCACCCACCGCCGAGGCATCGGCACTGACCTGCTCGTAGGTGGCCTGATCCATGAAGTACCAGAACTCGCCGTCGTTGTAGAGGTATTGAAACTCGGTATCGATGACATCGGCACCCTCGATGCTCTCGCCGGACTTGAAGGTCCGCTCGATCACACGGCCGGTCAGAAGGTTGCGCAGCTTGAC
>JBMYTY010000352.1:0-2640 GCA_049604855.1 Gammaproteobacteria bacterium
CACGGACTGTGTGACGAGTTTGTCGGCTTGAATTAACACCGCGCCTGAGCTCCTCTCGGTACGCCTCGGCGTATCCGGGAGGGGGTGGCGCTTTACTTATTCCAACATGGGTCTATCTTTAATTCCATGGAGGGTTTGAACATGCATACCTTAACCAACAACCTGAAACGCCTGACCGGCGATCTGGCTTTGCCCGGTGGCAGGATGGTTGGCAGCGAAGGGCACGATGTGGCGCGGGCGTTCCTGGTCGATCAGCTCGCCGCGTTGGGCTGCGAGGCCTATACCGGGGCGGATTACGAATTGGCGTACGAATGCGCCGGGACCGCCTTTTGCAATATCGGGGGTGTCGTCCCCGGGCAGGATCGCAGCCTGGCCCCGGTGCTGATCGGCGCGCACTACGACTCAGTGATTCCGCATCCCTGTGCCGATGACAACGCCGCGGCCGTAGCCATCACCTTGGAGGTCGGTCGGATGCTGGCCGCCGATCCGCCAGAGCGGGATACGGTATTGGCGATATTCGATGCCGAGGAACCGCCGTATTACCTCACCGAGCAGATGGGCAGCATTCGCTTCTACGAGGACCAGATGAAGCCGGAGGGCGTGCACGCCGCGCTGGTGATGGACCTGGTCGGACACGATATTCAGGTTCCGGTGGAATTTCTTCCCGGTAGCGATCGACTGCCCTTCGGTGGGAAGGCCGGGCTGCCCATTCCCCACCTGCGGAACCTGTTGTTCATTACCGGCGCCGAGTCCCACCCCGAATTGGCGGATATGATCCAGCAGGCCCGGCGGCCGTCGCGCTTGCCCACGATCTTTACCCCCAATCGGAACGTCGGCGACATGAGCGACCATGCCATTTTCCGGCGCAATGGGGTGCCGTATCTCTTCCTGAGCTGCGGACGCTGGCAACATTACCACGAACCCACCGACACGCCTGACCGGCTCAACTACCGCAAAATGGCGCGGATTGCCCGCTACGTCGAAACCCTCGTCCACCACCTGGCCGAACAGGTATTGCCACCCAGCGACGCAGCAGAGAGCGATACCGTCGATCTGGAGATCACCAGCCTGCGCCAGGTCCTCGGTCCGGTCCTCCCGGTGGCCCTGAATAAGCTCGGCCTGGAAACACTGGAAGACCGGGAGGATCTGGATGCCTTGGCAGAGACCTTGCTGGCATGGGGGTTGTGAGATGAGCCGCAACCGACCGATGCCCGATCAGGAGGCGGTGCTGATGGCCGCACAAAGGCTTGGACTGGTCGCGCCCTGCGTTGTCAAGACCTGGTCCCCGTGGTGGCAGGAAGCGCGGTTCCATGCGAAGCGACTGCCGGAGATCCGCTTGAGCCGCAAACTGCTCCACCCCGTCACCCGGCGGTGGGTACTCGAACGGTATACCGAGTTCGGAGGAGAGACCACAGTGGCCGGACTGATCGCGCACGAACTGGGCCATGTGTTTCGATACACCTGGATCCGCAATCGCAAGATCGCCCCGCTGCGGGGGTATCGAGCGGTCTTCGGGCACCGCGCCCGCTTTGATGACCCATGGAACGATATGGTGGATACCCTTGCGGCCCGCCCCGATCTGAGTTTGGACACCGATCGGTATTTAAACTGGTATGCGTGGTCGGACCACGAGGAGGATTTCTGTGAATGCTTTGCGGCCCTGATTTTGGCGGACGGCGACTGTCGCGGCTATCGCGATCGCCCGGGGATCCATCGAAAACTGCAATTCATTCGCCGCGCAGGTCAGCAAATCCGACGGACGCATCCGGTCCTGCGTAAGGCTACGCGGGAGGGGATGCCCTATCTGTCTGCGGGCGACATTTCATTTACCTGTCCCGAACAGGGACATCGCTACGGCGTGCCCGACCGGGTGGGTCAGTATGCGTGTCCCTGCGGCCAACCGGTTACCCATGACGGAACCTGGATCACGCACCAAACGGGAGCGAACTGATGCATGTGGTAACCCTCACTCGTCTGAATCGCGCCCTTGGCGATGCCATCCGCGACTTCGAGCATCTGGGTCTCTGGACCGAGGCCTTGTACCGCGTGGACGTTTTTCTGGTACCCGCGGGGCATGCGTATGGCTGGAAGTGGGGCGGGGCGGATGGGCATATCGCCATCCCCGTGATCAGTCTCTCTCGCCTGAGCGCGGCCATGGGTTTTGGTCAGGGATGTGGGCTGCGTGACATTCTTCGGCACGAGTACGGTCACGCGGTGGCGGACGTGTATCCGAAGCTGTCCCGCTCGAAAGCCTTTCGCCAGGCGTTTGGCGCCAGCTACGACCGGGGTGAGCGAATCGCCCCGTACAACCCGGAGCAACACGTAACCCGCTATGCATCAACGGAACCCGCCGAGGATTTCTGTGAAGTGTTCATGTATTATGTCAAACACCGCGGCCGGTTACCGGCTCGTTTCGATACGCCGGTCATTCGGCGCAAGTGGGCGTACGTAGAGCAACTGGTCCGCACCATCCGCGCTGGCCGGCGCACCTTCTAAGACCCCGTTCCGGCGGGGTCTTTTTTAGCTATCAGCCATCGTAGCCTTGAATATTCAAAAGTTGCAGGATATTTAATAAGTGAAGGGTGTTGATCGGCAGTAGTATTAGAAGCTGATTGTATTTGCGATAGCATTTAATGACTG
>JBMYTY010000353.1:0-2630 GCA_049604855.1 Gammaproteobacteria bacterium
GACGCGGTGAAACAATGGCCCCAGATCCTCGAATGCCATCTCGTCTCCGGGGACTTCGATTACCTCATCAAGGTGCGCATCTCCGACATGGCGTCCTACCGCGCGCTCCTGGGTGAGATTCTCCATACGCTGCCCGGAGTTCGGGAATCCCGCACGCTCGTGGCCATGGAAACGGTCTCCGAGTCCCGCGAGATCCCCGTTCCGGTTCGCTGAATTTCCCTGGACAACATCGACCACGGGAAGGGATTGACTCGCAGGACACGGGCTTACCCTCGCAGGCCGTGAATCCAAGCCTGAAATCCCACACCCGGAGCCTCCCCTTGAGCCCCCTGCACACCATGCGCCTCAGTCTTCCACCCTGGGGTGCTCCACTCGACATCGCCGTGGTGACCGGTGATGTGATCGACGCGGAGGACATACGGGAACTGGACCTCATTCGCCGCGATTGGCAAGCCTGTGGCGGTGGTGTCCTACGTGGTTTCACCACCTTCGACCAGGCCCTGGACGCTGTGACTGAATCGGCCCATGACTGGGTATCCCGCATTGCCGCGGATTCCGGGCTTCCCGCCGAGAACCCTCTGGGGCTCGTGGCGGTACTCGCCGAGAAGGCGCCAAGCGATGGTGGCGGGCACGCCCCGCCCGGAACCGACTCACCCGTCAGCGGATTTCTCCGGCAGCTCGCCCGTTTACCCGTGGTTCGCGCGCTCATCGGCGGCGACGAATTGACCCCCACTGATCTGGAGTTCTTCGACACCGGTCTTATCGATATGCGGCTACCGCTTAACTCCGCCACCCACACCCAGGACCCCACCGCCTGGCGGGTCCTGGCCGACGAAACACGCAATCTCGTCTTCAACCGCATGAGTGCCAGTGTCCCCGGAATCTGGGGTGCACGCCCCCCATGGCTGACGGATATCGAACAAGGCCGAAAGGTCGCGGAGCTGCTCCGCGAGCGAGGTATCTGCTCATGGGAATGGATTACCGGACCCCATCGCCTGCGTTGCGTGAACCGCACCGGCGAGGTTTCCTGGCTTTATGTCCAGAGCGCCGGGGAAAGACCCACCCCAGCAACCGGCAACGCGCGTCCCGTGCGCAAGGACGGAAACGTTATCCACATCACCGCATCCCCATCCGCTCCGCCTGCCACTGACACACCTCGGATGATCCTCGGGTCGGCGCATGCGCCCCGGATCGTGGAAGCGGAACGGCTCGTGCCGGAAGCGTCCACTTGTTTTCTCTGGACCGATAGCGAGCTATAGCTGATCCGCGGCCGGCCTGGGCATTCGACCAACGGCGCCAGGACGGCCGGGTCGGACATCCCAAGCCCCGATTCCGAGGCCGGAGCGGGTATTCTCCGAGCGGGGCAGCTTCGCCCCATCGATCACCTTTCTCCCATGTCCGACATTCATACAGGCACGAGCACAGACGTCCGCGCCTTTCTCGTCCGTCTCTGGCGATATTCGCCCCGGCGGGTGGTGACCGTATGGCTGTTGGGCGGTGCCGTGGCGATGACCGAAGGCATCGGCCTGATGATGCTCGTACCCCTGCTCGGCTTGCTGGGGATAGGCACCAACGCTACCGATGGCGGGATGACACTCAGCCTTCCCTTCGCCGACACCCTCCTTCCAGCTTACGAGACTCCCTCCATCGGACTTGCATTGATCCTGTTCGTGGGCCTGGTCGGGCTACGCCAGGCATTGAAGTACAAGTCGGATATGCAGGGCGCACAGCTGCGCCTGGACTTCGTGGATTCACTGCGCAACACCCTGTTCCGACGCATGGCGGGCAGCGAGTGGAGCTATATCAGCCAGGTCCGGCACGGCGACCTGATGCAGGCCTTCAGTGGCGAAGTGGCCAGCGTCGGCCTGGGCGTACAGCAGCTGCAGGCGCTGTTCGTCGGCGCCGCGCTGACGGCCGTCTACCTGGTCGGTGCCTTGCTACTGGCACCGTCAACCCTGCTGCCCGCCCTGATCGGCATCGGTTTCGTCGCCGCGCTGCTGTTCCGATGGACGCACCGCTATAGCGTGGAGCGCGGTCACGAACTCGTGGAAACCCTGAAGCAGCAAAAGCACGGCATCGAACAATTTCTTGGCAGCCTGAAATGGGCCAAGGCCCATGGCCTCGAAGGCCGACACATCGACCGGTTCGAGGACCAGACCCGCGCCGCACGCACCAGCATGCTCGCCCATCATGCCAACCGCTCCGCCGAGCAGGCGCTGTTTCATCTCGGTGCGGCGATCACACTCGCTTTCGTGGCCTGGCTCGCGGTGCGCTCGGATTGGCCGACCGGCCAATGGATCGCGTTCGTAGTGGTGATTGCCCGGCTGGTACCGCTGCTCAGCCGTCTGCTGCAGAACGTCCATCAGGTCCTGCATATGCTGCCGACCTTCACCCAGCTGGTCGGCCTGGAGAACGGGTGCCTGCACCACGCCGAACCCCCCAGCCAGGGCGATATTCCACCCATCGCGCTTGAAGAAGCCATTGATATCCGGGGCCTCGAGTTCGCGTATACGCAGGGCACCCCCTCCGTGCGCATCGAAGCACTCCAACTTCCGGCGTGCGGAACCTACGCCCTGGTCGGTGCATCCGGCGCGGGAAAGACCACCGTCGCCGACCTCCTCGCGGGCCTG
>JBMYTY010000354.1:0-2620 GCA_049604855.1 Gammaproteobacteria bacterium
GGCGTCGGGGCCGACGCGATCATCGATTCATTCGACAGCGGCGCGCAATTCGAAAGTCACACCGGAGGCGGAGGCAGCTACGTCTCCGCGCCCACGGTGCTCGGGGGATTTCGCCACCTGCACGTGGTCTCAACCACGGCAACGGTCAGCGGAACGGCACCGGGCAACATCAGCGCCTCTGGCGACTCCGGCCAGACCACGCGCATCGACCTGTCCTACGGTTCCTACGTCTCCGGCTTCGGCGCGTCCGATTGGAACCTGGACCTCAGTGGCGAATCGGAAATCACCTTTGCCTTCGAATCCCTCAGCGGCGACGCGAGAATCGATTCCATCCAACTGTTCGGTGACGGCATAAACGATGTCTGGATTCAACAGACCATCGTCAGCCTGAGCGCCAGCGCCAGCCCGTTCACGGCCACGGTGGACTTCAGCCTGTTCGGCGCCAGCGGGGGCTCGGAACCCGACCTGAACACCTTCCTGCAGGACGTGGACGGGATGCTGATCTACGTGATCGGCAACGACGACATCGAGTTCGAGATCAGTGAGATTTCGTTTGGCGAGGCCGGTGCCTCCGCCAGCGCCCTCACCGTGCCGGGCACCTTTGCGCTGATCAGTCTGGGAATCATGTCCGTGCTCCGGACCAGGAAGCGGATCGAGGTCGCCCCGAACACGAACACCTCAACGTAGCTCGGGCCAAGCTACGAAACCCGGATTTCCGGCGGAAGGTGGCGTATTCAGACTTTGCACTTGGACGCGCAGCGCCCTTGGCACCCACACTAAATCCATCCCCCCTGAAACCCATCCGCCTGCCACTGCTGTTCGGGATTGATCAGGCCCTGGCGATCCCGGACGGGTTTTTCTACACGCTCGATTGCGCCCTGGCGCGGGACCAAGGCTTCTGCGCGGGACATATCGGCGGTTGTGGCGGCTGCGGTGCATCGTGCGGAGGTGACGGCGACGGCGGTTGCGGCGGTGGGGGTTGCGGCGGGGATTGACCCCAACCGATTGACCAGACCCTCAGGCCCGATACCCGTTCCATTCAACCTCGAAGCGTGCCCCCAGGCCGGGCCCCGGGCTGGATGCATCGATCCCGTGGCCCTGGTTTTCCAGGATCTTGCGGGTGATATAGAGCCCGAAGCCCGTGGATTTCTCGCCGCCGGTTCCGCCGCGGCCCCGGGCATTGAAGCGCTCGAACAGCGTTTCGCGAGTCGTGTCGTCGAAGCCGATCCCCTGGTCCTCCACGTGCAGCGACAGGCCGTCCGACCGTTCATCGAAACGCAGGGTGATGCGACCGCCGGGGTGAGAGAACTTGATCGCATTGCCGATGAGGTTGCCCACGGCGTGGGCCAGGAAGGCCTTGTGCCCGGTCACCACGTAATCCCGGCCCGGGGGCGTGTAATCCAGGGTGATGGATTTTTCGTTGGCCTGGCCGCGCAATGCATCCACCTGCTCGCTAAGCAGCGTGCCGAGGGGGACGCTGTCCTCTCCGGGGGCGCGCTCATCCATGCTCTCGGTCTCGAGCAGAAGCAGTATGTTGTCGGTGAACTCCAACTGCTTCTCAAGGTTGGCACTGAACGCACTCAGCATCTCCTGCCGCTGGTCCTTGTCGTCCACCATGCCAAGGGCATCGCACACCTGGATCGCAGTGGCGGTGGGCGCGCGGATGTCGTGGGAGAGCAGGGAGATGAGATCGGTGTTGTTCTTGAGCAGGGTGTCCAGGTCGTAGATGGTGTCCTGGAGATTGCTCATCAACTGCCCCACTTCGTCCGTGCCGGTGGTGGTCAGGTTGGGTAGTTGTTTGTCATCCAGGTAACGCGAAAGCGCGCGGCTTGCCTGGCGTACCGGCTCCAGCAGGCGGTTGATGATGAACAGCGTGACCAGGGTTCCGACCAGGGTGAGCGCCAACACCACCAACAGGGAGCTCAGCGGCGATATATTCGAGCCGCCGTACACGATATAGATGAAAAATCCGATCAGCGGGACGTGAATCCCGAGGAAGGCCACCACCAGGAATTTGAGCGAATAGCTCTTTCTCAGAAGCGGAGCCTTACAGAAATACTCGTACATCGAAGCCTGCTCCCACCTTGTTGTTTGATGGGCCAGTGTTAGACCCTCCCGTCCACGAGTCCATCATTCACACAGCGTTGTCAGGGGCAGGCGAAAGGCCACCGGGGGCCGCACCGCCACCCGCCTCGCGCGCCCTTCGCCCTTCGCCCTTCGCCCTTCGCCGATGAGGCATGGGGTTTTCCACTGGGGAACACCCCGGTATGCAATCGTGGCCTTCGTGGACAACCATGCGTCTCCCATCGCATGGCAGCACGCTCAAGGAGTAGAGAATGAAGAGGGTTCTTCCTCGCCGGTTTTCCCGCCTGTCCGCCCTGCCCTGTTGGCCCCGTTGGCCCTGTCGCTTGTCGCACCCGGCACCCCGGCCCGCGCGGACAAATGCAGCACCCTCGACCCCATCTACAACACCAAGGGGGTGCACAACAGTTGCTACTGCGACGGTGCCCCCGACGGGGAAGGTTGCATCGAGCAACGTGCCAAATCAGACCCGCCCGACCCGATCTATCCCGATCACTGGATCAGCCAGTGGACCATGTACCGGGTGTTCGACAACTTC
>JBMYTY010000355.1:0-2608 GCA_049604855.1 Gammaproteobacteria bacterium
TACGTGCCGATGTCGTCGAAGCGGACGATGGTTCGGGTCCGGTCTTCTCCGGGAACACGCTGGGGCGGATCAGGGATTGGATGCATCGTTACTTCCCGAGAGGCGCGAGACAGGCTCAAGGGCGAAACATCCCCTACCCCGACATCGCCTGGGTCGAAATCCCCGGCGGCCCCTTCCTCTACCAGGGCGAAACCCGCGAACTACCGACCTTCTGGCTCGCCCGCTACCCCGTGACCAATGCCCAGTACCAGTGCTTCATCGACGATGGTGGCTACGACGAAGACCGCTGGTGGGCCGATCTGGAAAAACCGGAACCCACCACCCCGAGCTGGTCCGCGAAAAACCGCCCCCGCACCGACGTGGACTGGTACGAGGCCATGGCCTTCTGCCGCTGGTTCAACGCACGTCTGGGCCTGGCGGCGGATACGGTGCGCCTGCCCACGGAGATCGAATGGGAGCGCGCCGCCGCCGGGCGCGAGGGGGCGGACTACCCCTGGGGCAAGGGGTTCCGGTCTGGCTTCGCGAACCTGGATGAGAATGAGAACAAAGACGGCCCCTGGCACCTGGAGCAGGCCACGGCGGTGGGTGTCTACCCCCACGGGGCCTCCGCCGAGGGGGCGCTGGATCTGGCCGGACAGGTCTGGGAGTGGTGTCTCAACAAGCACGAGGACATCGATGCGACCCGGGCGGATGGGAGTAGCGACAGCCGGGCGTTGCGCGGCGGCTCGTGGTTCTACTATCCGGACTTCGCCCGCGCGTCTTTCCGCTACTGGGACTACCCTGACTATCGGAACTACCACTGGGGTTTTCGGTTGTTGTCGTCGTCCCCCCCTGTCCTCTGAACACTGATTGGCTGTTCACTGTTCCGCCGCGCAGCGGCGGCGGATTTTTTTTGGCGACCTGTGGCATTCTCGGGTGGCTGGTTCGCCAGCCGGGTGCCCCGGCAAACGACACCGGGCGTTGCGCGGCGGCTCGTGGATCAACAATCCAGAGAACGCCCGCGCGTCCTTCCGCAACAGGAACAACCCCGAGAATCCAGCCGGTTGTTGTTGTCGTCCCACGCGGGGCCTTTTCGATACCGCCGGGGGGCGGTCGTCCATGGACGACCGCACGGGCCATCGGGGGCCTCATGGCGCGGGTGCATCCGGTCCGCATCGTAGTCTGCAGCCACGGTCGGGCATATACCCAAACAAGGCGCCGCCTGGAGTCATTCCCGCGGCGCCTTTTCCTTTTTCACCTGCCGTAGCCAACCGCCCAGCAGCCGACCCACCTCCGCTACCAGTCGGCTGGCATGCTCGTACTGGCCCGCATTGAGCCAACGCCAGTCCAGGGCCAGTCGCAGATACAGGCGAATGGCATCCAGGTGGGCATCACACTCCTGCAACAGTTGCCGCCGGGCAGCGCCGGAGCGTTTCGCCGCCAGCAGGAGTTTCTCCTGGAGATCCAACGCGGCATCCGCCGTTCGCCGCCCAATGGTGAAGCGGTACGCTTTGGGAAATTGCTCCGTCTTCGGTAGAAGCCATTGGAGCAGGTCATAGGTGCGGGTGAACAACACCATGTCATCGGCCATGGGGGAGCCTCGCGTTGTGCGTTATGAAGAGGTCACGGATTTTGACAACCTGTTGCGCGCCTGGAGACAGGCTGCGCGGGGTAAGCGCGGGGCGGACAACGTGGCCCGCTTCGAGGCACGGGTGGCCGATGGGTTGTTGGCCCTCCAGGCCGAACTTCTGGCTGGGTGTTACCAGCCTGGTGGCTCTGTCAGCTTCACCATCGCCAAACCCAAACGACGCCTGATCAGCGCGGCGCCGTTTCGCGACCGCATCGTGCACCACGCCTTATGCAACGTGATCGAGCCCGAGTTCGAGCGGCGCTTCATCCCCGACAGCTACGCCAATCGCGTGGCCAAGGGCACGCATCGTGCCGTGGATCGCTGCCAGACCTTCGCGCGACGCTACCGTCATGTCCTGCGCATGGACATCGTCAAGCACTTCCCGTCCATCGATCACGCCATCCTCCTCGACGCTCTGGCGAAGGTGATCGATGATCCGCGCATCCTGGATCTGGCGCGGATCATCCTGCGCAGCGGCGAAGGCATCGAGCATCCCGGCGGCGAGCCGACGCTGTTTCCCGGCGACGACCTGCTCGCCCTGTGCCGACCGCGAGGCCTGCCCATCGGCAATCTGACCTCCCAGTTCTGGTCCAACTGCTATATGCATACGCTGGACCTCTTCGTGAAGCGGGAGTTGGGGTGTCGGAGCTATCTGCGTTACGTGGACGACTTCGTCTTCTTTCACGATGACAAGCCCCAGCTCTGGGAATGGAAGACCGCGATCATCGAACGATTGACCGCCCTGAGGCTGCGAGTTCATGAGACCAGTGCCCAGGTCCAGCTCTGTCACACCGGCATTCCCTGGCTGGGTTTCGTCGTCTACCCGGATCACCGGCGGGTGAAGGGGCGCAAGGTGGTGGAGGCCCATCGGCGCCTGCGCGAACGTTACGACGCCTGGCATGGGGGCCGGATCAGCTTTGCCGAATTCGATGCATCCGTCCAAGGCTGGATCAATCACGTGCGCTACGCCGATTCCTGGGGGCTGCGGCGGCATGTGCT
>JBMYTY010000356.1:0-2587 GCA_049604855.1 Gammaproteobacteria bacterium
GCCCCACCGGCAAGTTCCACCACCTCGGCGGCGTGCAGCTCTCCAAACTCGGCCAGCTTCCGAAACAGGGCCGAAGCCTCCGGGTTGTTGTGCACTTCCATGTTGTCCGCCAGCTCGTGGTAACGATCGGCCGATTCCTCCTCCAGCAGATAGGCCAGCGCCAGGAATTCGGTAAGTTCTTCGATTTCTTTCACGTTGATCATGGCGCGGGCACCTCCAGGGCCTTGTCGGCGTCCCCCCCGGTGGCGGGCACCCACGCGGGCAGGTCCGTCTGGAAAATCAAACCGGTCGAAAAACCGTCATCCGAATAAGCGCGCCGTGCCGCCTCCGCGGGGTCCGCCGTCGGACTCCAGCCTCCCTCTCGAACGACGGATTTCCAATCCTTCGAATCCGGACGGAAGGTCGGGCAGGGGCTGAGCACATGGACCATGGCGAACCCCGGATGACGGATGGCATCGGTAATCAGCCGCGTCATGCCGGCGGGATCACCCGAGAAGGCTCGCGCGATGAAACCCGCGCCCGCCGCCAAAGCGAGGTTGGCCGGCTGAAACGGCCTGATGCCGGTACCGTGGGGCGTGAGCTTGCTGCGCGTCCAGTCCGGCGCGGTGGTGGGAGAAGCCTGTCCCTTGGTCATGCCGTAGACCTCGTTATCCATGAGTATGTAGGTCAGATCGAGATTGCGACGGCAGGCGTGGATGAAGTGATTGCCTCCGATGGACAGCCCGTCACCATCTCCCCCCGCCGCGATCACGGTCAGCTCCGGCCGGGCGGCCTTGAGCCCGGTGGCGACAGGCAATGCGCGACCGTGGATTCCGTGAAACCCGTAGGTCGCGGTGTACGCGGGCATGCGCGATGAACAGCCGATCCCGGACACCAGCCCCACCGCCTCCGGAGGCAACTTGAGACTGGCCAGGGCCTTGGTCAGCGCCGCCAGAACCGCGAAGTGACCACATCCCGGGCACCAGACCGGCTTGACCAGGGACTTGTAAGCCTTCGGCCGCAATGGCGTTTCCAACGGGCCGGGCACGACGGGCAGATTCATATCCACGATTCGATCTCCTCCAGAATGCGCGCCGGTCTGAGCGGTAGAGGCCCGGGTTCAGCCAGAACGCGCACCTCATCGGGAAGGTCCAGGTGGGCCCGCAGATGACGCAGAAACTGTCGCGAGTGGCTTTGTTCAACGACCAGGAGACGCTCCACTCCGGACAGGACCGAACGCAGTTCAACCAAGGGCAGCGGACTGAGCAGGCGCGGCACGATCAGTTTCACCCGCGCGCCCTGTCGCTCGAGAGTGTCCCGCGCCTCGCTTACCGCCAGGGCACTGCTGCCCCAGGTGATGATGCCCATGTCTCCCTCTCCCTCAACGCGCCCCCAACGCCATCCGTAGTCGTACCCGGTGAGTTTGCGCTCGCGTTTGTCGAGTTGTGCCTTGTGGTCTCTCGCCACCGTAGATGGTTTACCTGAGGGTTCGTGCTCAAGCCCATCCGCCGTATGGGCACCACCCCGGGCACCGGGCAAGGCCACCGGGGACACACCGGAATCCGTTTCAGCGTAACGCTGATAGAGATCGTCGCCGGGCTCGACGACCGCGCGATCTCCCGCGCACTCGAAGCTGGGTAGCGGATCGAGAATCGCACGAGCCTGACCCATGGCCTGATCCGTCAACACGATCACGGCGGTTTGCAGGGACTCCGCCAGGCGCGCGGCCCAACGCGTGGTGAGTACGCAATCGTCCATGGACGACGGCGCAAGAACCACGTGCGGCGCGTCACCGTGCATACCATGCAGGGCGATATCCAGGTCCGATTGTTCCGATTTGGTTGGAATACCCGTGGACGGCCCCCCGCGCATGACGTTGACCACCACCACGGGGGTCTCGCTGGCAATGGCCAAGCCCAGACCCTCACTCATGAGGCTGAGACCCGGCCCCGATGTGGCGGTCAAGGAGGGCACGCCCCCGTAGGACGCTCCGATCGCCATATTGATGGAAGCGAGTTCATCCTCGGCCTGAACCAGGCACCCACCCAGGGCTTCCAGGCGCGGTGTCATCCATTCCAGAAGGTCACTCGCGGGGGTGATCGGGTAAGCGGCGACAAATCGGATTCCGCCCTGGAGAGCCCCCAGCGCCGCCGCCTCATTCCCGCTCAGAAACCAGCGTTGCCCAGGGGACTCCGACAACACCTCAAACGACGGCAGGGACAGCCCCTCGGCAACGGAACGTCCCGATTCGAAACAGGCGAGCGAGGACTCGATCACCTCCTCCCCCTTGCGCCCAAGCAGATCTCGAAGAATCCCCTCCAGGGGCGTCAGTGGGAGCCCCGTCAGCTGGGCGAGAACCCCGAGGGCGACCATATTCGTGCGCCCTCCGCTGTGTTGCCCGGCCAACTCCTTGAAAGCGATGGGCACCGCACGGGCACCCGTGGCCGCCACGGCCTCCGGCACCTCCCCCGCACCCGGGTCGTAAATCACCAGGCTCTTCCCATCCAGGGGCATCTCGGGAAGAAAGCGCTGCACATTCATCCAATCTATCGCCGCCAGCACATCGAAACGATCACCCAGACCCTGAACCGGCCGTGAGGCGATTCGA
>JBMYTY010000357.1:0-2571 GCA_049604855.1 Gammaproteobacteria bacterium
TTATCCCGTGCGCACCGGGTTGGCGTCCGTGACGGTGCTGTCGGACAGTTGCATGAACGCCGATGCCCTGGCCACGGCCTTGATGGCCCTTGGCCCCGAGGAAGGGTTTGCCCTGGCGGAGCGCGAAGGCATTGCGGCATTCTTCATCGAACGGATCGATAGCGGGATACGGGATCGTTCCACGCAGGCGTATTCACGACTGACCCTGGGAGCGAAATCCTCATGATCGAAGTACTCGCGAGCATTACCATATTCGGTCTCGTCGTCGCCGGTATGGCTATCGGGGTGCTGCGCGGTCGCGCGGCGATCCAGGGCAGTTGTGGCGGCCTGAACAACATTCCCGGTATCGAGTCGGATTGTGGGGGAACCTGCCGCCGACCCTGTCCGAACAAAGAGGCGAAGCGGGCTGCCGCCCGCGCGCGGTCCCTGTCGAGTGAATCGCGCGGGGTGGAGATTCAACAGGTCCACATGGGCCTTGGTGGAGATAAGAAATGATCAAGGCACTGACCGCGCGCGATTGCATGACGCCGAACCCCATAACAGTGCGCCCCGACCAAGAGGTGCTCGAAGCGGTACACCTGCTGACGAGCAAGCGGATTTCCGGTGCACCGGTCCTGGACCAAGTGGGGAACCTGGTCGGTGTGCTCACCGAAAAAGACTGCCTGCGGGTCGCCCTGGACGCGGGTTATCACGGAACCTATGGAGGCAAGGTCAGCGAATACATGTCCAATGAAGTGGCGACCCTCGATGTCGATACCCCGGTGGTCCAGGTCGCCGAGATGTTTATCGAGCGCCCATATCGGCGCTACCCGGTGACCGATGGCGGGCGTCTGGTCGGCGTCATCAGTCGGCGCAACATCCTCGAGGCCCTGGAGACCTGAGCCCGCGGCATCGGGGACGGCGCTTCACCCGTTGCGGGGAAGTCAGCGATCGGGTAGCCCCACCGGGAAGAGTTCCGAGGAGGCGCCGTGAACCGAGTCGTAGGCCCGGATGGAAACGCTGAGCACACCGTCCGGAATGCCTATAGGTCCCAATGAGCGGGTGAATGGCTGCTCGTTGACGTGTGGGTGATAGAGGGTGCGTTTTCCGTATACGGTGGCCCCGTCGTTGCTGACCACTTCCCAAGCATTGGCGTAGTGATCCCAGCCGATATCGGCGTGTCGGATGGTGACGTGAAAGTGATAGCCCTGGGCGGCGCGCTCGGCTCGCGCCTCCAGCACGCGGGCCTCGCCCGCGGTCAGCGGCCCCGGCAGGGTGCAGCCCAGTATGAGTACGGTCAGCACGCCGAGGCGGTGGATGGCGCGGGGGGAGCCGCGCTTGCTGGTCGATGGTTCTATGGTGTTGGGGTATGTCCTGGGCATAGTCTTCAATCCTGAAACGTAGCTGCCCAGGCCCGGGCAGTGTGTCTGACCAATGATGCGATCAGGTTTCCGTCCCGCTCTCATGGGAGCAGCGCTCAACAGAACGTAGGGACATTGAGGCGGAAACACTGGACCGTTCGGATCAAGGATAGCGCCGGGTGGTGTAGCGGTCGCGTCCTCAAACCATCGGCGTTTTCGGTATTTCCATGTTCGGGCGCGAACACCCCAGTCACTTCCGACGCTCGCCTCTGAGTGCGTTCCGCGCTTTCATTGTTTGCGCGGCGCTCCTGTTTTCGGTCGGCTCACCGCTCCACGCGGCGGAGCTTAAGCTCAGCGAGCGTCCCGCGCAGTCCTGGCTGGATGATTTCCAGGCCCCGGCCAGAACGGCCTTGGCCGAATGCGTCCCCCAGTCCTCCCTGACTCTCGATCCGGAGGTGCCCGCGCGGGCCTACAGGGTTCTGGACGCGCACGCATTGCACGATCAAGGCAAGCGGGTCGTGTACACCCAGGACACCATCGCTGAACATTTCATCGTGCTGTCCCGTTCGCTGGATGGTTGTGTGCACATCGCGGTCTCCGGTCGGATGCACCCCCTTGAGGCGCGCCACCTGGTCAGCCCCTTCGCGAATGCGCGTCTGCCCGAGCAGTTGGCGGACAGTCCGGTGGTGGTAATCCTGCAGGATCACAAGACCATCCGCCCCTGGGTGAAGATGGCCAGCGATGCCGAGTTCGATGCCATGAATTCGGGCCTCTGGGTCGGGCTCGGGGCGTACTCCGGGGTGCTCCTCGTCCTGTTGCTGGTCGGGGTGGGTGTATCCAGTTGGAACCGCAGCCGTCTTGCACTCGCCTATGTGGTTTACGTGCTGACGCTCATGGTCTGGCAGTTGCAGGCCTTTGGGACCGGTGCGGCCTGGCTTCCGTTCTGGCCCGGCCCAGAGGCATTTCCCGTGCTACAGGCCCTGAGTGTCGCGGGCGTCATCGGGGGCATCGGTACCGCGGTGGTCGCATTTCTGAGGCCGAGCGTCCACCTGCGCCGTTTCATCGTGGGCGCCATCGTGCTCAGCATGCTGCGGCCCACTTGCATCTGCCGCTTCGCTTCCGTTACCAGCGGCATCACTTCCTGATAACAGGACAAGTTCGAGCAAGCATGTGCTTGATGCGCAAACTAGCTTTTGCACGTGATCGCCACGCTTTCATATGACATTGAAAA
>JBMYTY010000358.1:0-2569 GCA_049604855.1 Gammaproteobacteria bacterium
TGTGCCACCACGGCACGATCAGGGCTGGACTCCTTGCCCTTCAGCGTCGCCCGGATGGCGCCACGGCGTGTCAGTTCGAAATCCACACCCAGACGTTCCAGTTCATCCGCGACCAGGTGAACGACCCGGTCGGTGTAGCCACTGGGGCTGGGGGTCTGCAGCAAACGCAGCAGAATGTCGATGGTGTAGTCCTGATCGATCTCTAGGTGTCGCATTTTCTCTCGTGTTCTTGTGATCGTCGCGCCCGCGCCGCCGTATGGGGAAACAGCAGGTCGATGAAGCGCTGGGCCGTAGGCTGGGGCTCATGGTTGGCGAGTCCCGGCCGCTCGTTGGCCTCGATGATCACATATTCACGCCCTTCCACGCTGGGCACGATGAAATCCAGACCCGTGACCGGGATATGGATGGCCTTGGCCGCATCCACGGCGGCCCGGCACAGGGTGTGGCTGAGGCAGGACGTCACATCGTGAATCGTCCCGCCGGTGTGCAGGTTCGCGGTCTTACGCACGGTGATGGTCTCGCCGACGGGGAGCACCCCGCCCATCTCAAAACCCGCATCGCGCACGCAGCGCTCGGTCTCGGCATCCATGGGTATGGTGCTCTCACCACCGGTGGCGGCGGAGCGACGGCGACTTTGCTTCTCCACCAGCTCCCGAACGGTATGTTGCCCCGTTCCGGTGATTTCCGGGGGCTTGCGAATCGCGGCGGCGACAACCTTGTAGTCGATCACCACCACGCGCAGGTCGCTGCCGCGGGCGAATTGTTCCAGCAGGACCGCGTCGCAGACCTCCTTGGCCGCGGCAATCGCCTGGCGCAGGGACTCCGGGTCGCGCACGTCCACGCTGATCCCCTCGCCCTGCTCTCCGCGCGCGGGTTTCACCACGACGCTGCCATGGCTCTCCAGGAATCGCTCCGCCTCTTCGGCATCTGTCACCTTCAGCTGCGCGGGCACGCTGAGCCCGGCCTTGTCCAGAACACGATGGGTGACGGCCTTGTCGTCGCAGCGGCTCATGGCCACGGCCGTGGTCAGCTCGGACAGGGATTCGCGGCAGGCCACGCTGCGTCCGCCGTGGAACAACTCGAAGTACGCGGCCTCCTCATCGAGCACTTCCACACCGATCCCACGCCTGCGGGCTTCGTCGATGATGATCCGGGCATAGGGATTGAGCTTGGCCTCAGGTGCCTCGCCCGTGTAGAGCGGCTCGTTGTGGATGTTCTTGCGCTTCAGGGCGAACACCGGCACACGCAAGAAGCCGAGTTTTTCGTAGAGCCCGATGGCCTGCTCGTTATCATGCATGACCGACAGGTCCATGAAGGCTCGCCCGCGCGCCTGGAAATGCTCCGCCAGGCGTCGTACCAATCCTTCGCCGATACCCGGATGCTGGGCCTGTGGGTCGACCGTCAGGGCCCAGAGGCTGGACCCGTTCTCCGGGTCCTGGAAGGTCTCCACGTGGTCGACCCCGGTGACCGCGCCCAGCAATTCGCCGGTGGTCTTGTCCTCGGCCACCAGGTAGGTGATGGAGCGCGAACCACGCTGTTCCCAGACGAACTCCGGTGGTGGCGGCACCATCTTGCGGCGCACGTACAGGTCGTACATGGCCAGGGCATCCTCGCGACTGTTGAGCAGTCGGATGACGAACCCCGACCGACGTGGACGGGCCTGTTGGTAACGGTCCAGCCAGAGACGGAATGTGTGCGACGGATCGAGGAATACCTCCTGGGGGGCCATGGAGATGACCACGTGAGGGTCGCGCAGGTAGATGGCGATGTCCCGACGTCCGGGTGCCTCATCCTGCAGTTCAGCTGCCAGACGCTGGGCGTCGCTGAAGGTCTGTCCAAAGATCAGTCGCCCCCAACCACAGTCCACCGTGGCGTCACTGATCGGGGCTTCGCCGGGCTGCCCGGAATACTCATGACGCCAGTTGGTCAGTGAATGGGCACGATTGCGTTGCAGTCGCACGCGCAGCCGTTCGCGATCAGCCATGATCCGGTCCTCAGATGCCGTGGGTCTGCAGCCAGAACTCCAGCAGGGCGATCTGCCAGAGTTTGGAACCGCGCAACGGGGTGATGTGGTCCGACGGCGCGGCCAGAAGAGTCTGTACGTAGTCGTCCTTGAACAGACCACGTTCGCGCGCCGCCCGGGCACCGAGGATGTCCTGCACGAATTCAAGGTATTCGCCCTGGATGTACTTGAGCGCGGGCACCGGGAAATAACCCTTGGGCCGGTCGATGACTTCGGCGGGAATGACCTTGCGCGCGGCCTCCTTGAGCACATGCTTGCCACCCCCACCGACCTTGAACTCGGCTGGCGTGCGCGCCGCCAACTCCACCAGTTCGTGGTCCAGGAACGGGACACGTGCTTCCAGGCCCCAGGCCATGGTCATGTTGTCCACGCGCTTCACCGGGTCATCCACCAGCATGATATTGGTGTCCAGGCGCAGGGCCTTGTCGATGGCGCGATCCGCCCCGGGCTGATTGAAATGGGCTCGAACGAAATCGCGGCTGTGATCGGCGCCGTGATAGCCCGATGCGATGGCGCGCTGGAAATCCGCTTGGTCGCGGTCGAAGA
>JBMYTY010000359.1:0-2554 GCA_049604855.1 Gammaproteobacteria bacterium
AACTGGCCGGGGAGTCCCTGGCCAACCTGCTGCGCCCACTGCTCAGTGACAAGGACTACGCCATGACGCTGGACTACCTGCGTCTGCTGTTCCAGCCCCGGCTCAAGGAGAAGATGCTGCTCAATGTGAACCCCCTGGAAGAGGTCGAGGTGAACATCACCGGCGGCTCCGCTGGAGGTGCGCAAAGCCGCGTCCTGAGCTTTGCCTTCAACCGCGTCTATGACGGCAAATCCATCCTGCACGTGCTGGTCTCCGTCACCGACGTCACCGACAAGGTCATGCTCGCCCGCGAGCTGGAAGCCTCTCAGGAGCGGGCCCGCGAGCAGATGGAACTGCTGTTCGGCATCGTGCACGTGGAGCCTGCCCGGGTGAACGCGTTCCTGGGCGAAACCCGGACCCGCGTCGGCAACGTGAACGAACTACTGAAGACCGCCGAGATCGGTGGTCGCGGTGGCGCGGGCGACCTGCGCGGGCTGGTGGATGGCATCTTCCGGCAGATTCACGCGGTCAAGGGCGATGCGGCCATGCTCGGCCTGGCCCTGTTCGAGAATGCCGCGCACCGCTTCGAGGACGAACTCAACCGCCTGCGTGAGCAGCCCGACATCAAGGGTCAGGACTTCGTCCCCCTCGCCCTGGGATTGGACGAGATGCGCCGCTACCTGGTGGAGACGGGCGAGTTGGTCGAGAAGATCGCCGGGTTCGGCGACCTGAGCACGGAAAAGGCCCCCGACCTGATCGACTCCCTGAGAGGTCTGATCACGGACATTGCGGACAAGGTCGACCGCCGGGTCGAGCTCAGCGCCCACGATTTCGATCCCCGCTTGATCCCCGCCGAGGCCACGCAACAGATCAAGGACATCCTGATCCAGTTGATCCGCAACGCCGTCAGCCACGGTATCGAGCACCCCGATGAACGGCGTGGCCGCAACAAGCCCGAGACCGGACAGGTCAGGCTCAGCGCGCGTAAGGCCGACGGCAAGGTCGAAATCAGCGTCCGCGATGACGGTGCGGGCATCCAGATCGGCCGGATCCGCCGTAAGGCCCTGGAGCGGGGCCTGCGCAGCCCCGACGAGCTCGAGGCCATGAACAACCGGCAAGTGGTCTCACTGATCTTCGAGCCCGGCTTCTCCACCGCCGACGAGGTCAACGAGGTCGCCGGCCGGGGCGTGGGCATGGACATCGTGCGCGACGAAATCGCCCGCATGGGGGGGCGGATGCGTCTGTCCTACGCCCCGGATTCCTTCACCGAGTTCACCCTCATCGTGCCCGAGGATGCGGGCGCGGCCAGCCCCGCCTGACCCACCGCCACCGACTTAAAGGAGCACACAGCCATGCAACTGATGATCGTCGACGACTCCACCGTGGTTCGGAACAAGATCGAACGCGCCGTTTCGGGCAAAGGCATCCAGGTCATTGGCCAGGCCTGCAACGGCCGCGAAGCGGTGGATCGATACACCAAGACCCCCACCGACCTGGTCACCCTGGACATCACCATGCCCGAGATGGACGGCCTCCAATGCCTGTCCCATCTCATCCGCATCAACCCCGACGTGCGCGTACTGGTGATCAGCGCCCTGGCCGACAAGGCCACCGGCATCGAGGCCCTCACCAAGGGGGCGTCAGGATTTCTGTGCAAGCCGTTCAGCGATTCAGAGCTGACCGAGGCCCTCAACGAACTGGCCGGAGACTGAAACCATGAGCCAACAGGAAGACCAGTTTCAGTTGTTCATCGACAGCGTGCAGAACTACTTCGGCCAGGTGGCGGGCGACCACCCCGAGTTCTCGCCGCCCTACATCCTGGACAGCGACATGCCGCTGCTGGAATTCACCGGTGTGATCACAGTGACCGGCAACCACACCGGCCAGATCCACTTCACCGCCGAGATGGGCCTGCTCAGTGCCCTGCTCGACAAGCTCGGGGAGAACCGCCGTGATGAGGCCACGATGACCGACGTCATCGGCGAGGTGGCCAACACCATATCCGGCAACTTCCGGCGCGAGTTCGGCCAGCATTTCGTGATCTCCACCCCGCGCGTGCAATGGGGCAAGGGCCACACCCTCGGCCCACGCCAGGACACCACGACCTACGTCGTGCCCCTGCGCTGGTGCGGCCGCGACGCCATGCTTGCCGTGGACTTCCAGCGCCCCCGTAGCTGAGTGACACCACCATGGAAATCTCGGAAAACGACCTTGAAGTGTTCATCACCGCGGCGGAGCGATTCTTCACCGTCACCACCGGTGACCCCGTGCAATGTGGTGATGCGCGCATCCATTTTTCCCTGCCTCCCCTGCTCGATTACACCGGCTGGATCGTCGTCAGCGGCCTAGCCAGCGGCATCGTCTGCGTCACCGCCAGCCGTGACACCCTCGGTGGGATGCTCGAATCCCTAGGCGAACACCCCGAGGACGACGAACTCATGGCCGACCTGGTCGGCGAGCTGGCGGGCACCCTGGTGATGAATGCCCGCGAACACTTCGGAGAACACCTGAACGTCTCCACACCCCAGGTCTACAGCACCGGCAACCGCCCCGAACCCCCAGGCAACGTCGCCTT
>JBMYTY010000360.1:0-2552 GCA_049604855.1 Gammaproteobacteria bacterium
GGCTGCGCCTCGATCGGTCTCTGCTACCCCCCTGAAAAACGCACGGAAAAACTGACCCTTCCCGCATTCGCGGGGACACAGCAAACAGCCGAGACAAACACCGGAACAAGCGCCGAGCCCGGCACTGAACCCAACGCCGCGGAGAAAACCGAGACTCAAGCCGACGGCGCTTCGACTGTCGCCGTAGCCGGCGCCACCGCCGAAGGCTCCCGGCCCGCGGGAACGGAGCAGGACCGCATCACCGCGCTGCTCTCCGGCAGCAGCGTGTGGGTGGTGATCGGCATCATGTTCGTCGCCGGGCTGGGCCTCGCCTTCACCGCCTGCGTGTACCCCATGATTCCCATCCTCTCCAGCATCATCGTGGGAGAGGGGGAGAACGTCACACCGACCAAGGGATTCATGCTCTCGCTGATCTACGTGCAGGGCGTGGCCATCACCTATGCGCTCATCGGGGTGGCCTCGGGCTTCGCGGGCGCGGGGGTTCAGGCCTTCTTCCAAAACCCCATCGTGCTGACCCTGTTCGCGGTCATGTTCGTCGCGCTCGCCCTGTCCATGTTCGGCTTCTACAACATCCAGCTACCCGCCGGATTGCAGGGCAAACTCACGGAGATGAGCAACAACCAACAGGGCGGAAAGCTGCTCGGCGTGTTCATCATGGGCGTGTTGTCCGCCCTCATCGTCGGGCCCTGCGCGGGCCCGGTCATGGTCGGTGCCGCCGCCTTTATCGCCCAATCCCAGGACTGGGTATTGGGCGGACTGGCCTTCTATGCCATGGGTAACGGCATTGGCGCCCCACTGTTGTTGGTGGGCGCCTTCGGCGGCCAGATCCTGCCCCGCGCCGGAACCTGGATGGACACGGTCAAGGCCGTGTTCGGTGTGGTCCTGCTGTTCGTGGCGGTACTCATGCTCGAACGCGTCCTGCCCGGTCCCGTGGCCCTGGCCGTATACGCCACGCTGTTCATCGTGTCGGGCATCTACATGGGGGCCTTCGAATCGCTGGGAGAGGGCCATTCGGGCTGGCGCAAGCTGTGGAAAGGGCTTGGCCTGGTCATGGTGTTCTGGGGCGCCATCACGCTTATCGGCGCGGCAACCGGCGGACGGGACGTCACCAATCCCCTGCACAAGCTCATGGCCGTCCAGGCCAGCGGCGGTGGGGGTGAAGCGAGCACCCACGTCAGTTTCAAGCGCATCAAGACCGTGGACGATCTCCAGTCCGAGATCGCCGCGGCCAATGCGCGCGGACAGGCCGTGATGCTCGACTTCTACGCCGACTGGTGCACCTACTGCATCACCCTGGAAGACTATGTCTTCCCGCATCCCGATGTGCGTGCCGCGCTCGCCGGGGTGCACCTGATCCAGGCCGATGTCACCGCCAACGACGACGCGGACCGGGCACTGATGAACCACGTCGATATCTTCGCTCCACCGGCCATCCTGTTTTTCGGCACCGATGGCGCGGAGCGACGCGACCAGCGCGTGGTCGGCGCGATCGAACCGGAGGACTTCGCGAAGGTCATTCAAGCGGCCACGGGGGGCTGAAACGGCCTTACCCGACTGCTCCGGACACCCCCTGAGCCGCGTTAGCACTTTCTAATATTGCAGCGATCTTCCGCGAACATTCCGGAAAATTGCCGGTCTCGTGGGCAGATTCCCTAGCATTCATGGACAACCCCCAGGGGTTTTGGGACAATCGCGCACCATTCCAGGGCAGGTCTTACACCCTGGAATCAAATACAACCGCGAAGGCCGCACAAGAACGCTGCAATGGCAAGAATACTGGTCCTCAATGGTCCGAACCTGAACCTGCTGGGGGTCCGCGAACCGGGCCACTATGGCAGCCGCGGGCTTGAGGACATCGTCGATGGACTGAAGGCATCGGCCGAGGCCGCGGGTCACAGCCTTGACCACCTGCAATCCAACGCCGAAGCCGAACTCATAGCCCGGATTCACGCGGCGCGTGACGACGGCACCGTGTTCGCCATCTTCAATCCGGCCGCCTTTACGCACACCAGCGTCGCCCTACGCGATGCCCTGCTCGCGGTGGACCTGCCTTTCATCGAGGTACACCTGTCCAACGTCCACGCCCGCGAGCCCTTCCGACATCACTCCTATTTTTCCGACATCGCCCGCGGCGTCATCGCCGGCCTGGGCGCCCAGGGTTACGAATTGGCCCTGAGCGCGGCGATGCGGTCACTCGACAACGAGAACTGAATCCTTATGGACATCCGCAAGATCAAGAAGCTGATTGAACTCATCGAAGACACGGGCGTCGCTGAAATCGAAATCAAGGAAGGCGAGGAGTCCGTGCGCATCAGTCGCCTTGCCGCCGCCGGTGCCGTGATCGCCCCCGCGCCGACCCCCGCGCCGGTGGCGGTTGCCCCGGCCACCACACCCACCTCGACCGAGAGCGAAGACGATGGCCAGATCGACGGTCATGCCGTGCGCTCTCCCATGGTCGGCACCTTCTACCGCGCCCCTTCGCCCGGTGCAAAACCTTTCGTGGTGGAGGGCCAGGGCGTTACCAGTGGTGAGACGCTCTGCATCATCGAGGC
>JBMYTY010000361.1:0-2544 GCA_049604855.1 Gammaproteobacteria bacterium
GACCTGGTGGGTACGCGCCTGGGGGCGGCGGTGTCGAGTTCGGAGTTCGGTCTCGAGTCCTCCAAGCTCGATGTTCAGGGCGATATCACCCTGGACATGGCCAAGCAATTACTGACCATCCCGGCAGCGAAGATCGCCCTCAAGGCCATTTCCAGCAACACCGCCAAGGCAGGGTTCAAGGAAGTGGATCTCAACCTGGATGGTGATGTGCGTTTTGAAATGGAATCCGGCGAGTTCAGCGCGCCCGGCGTCAAGTTGATCGTCAAGGCAAGTAACGACCAGGCGGGGAGTGCCTGGAAAGCCGTCACGCTGGATATGAAATCTGATCTCACGGCTCAGACGAAATCCGGTTCGTTCCGCACCAAGGGCATGACCCTGAAGGTGGATGCGAAGGGCGATCCCTCCGCCTTCGAGGATGCCCGGATCACCCTTCAGGGCGATCTGAATATGGATGGCAACGAATCCCGTCTCGATGCTCCGGGTCTCAACCTCGTGGCGGAGGTGACGGGCCCGTCTCTGCCGGGCAAGCGTATTGATGCGGACCTGAAGGCCAATGCCCGGGTCGACCTGAAGGCCATGAAGGCGTCCGCCCGGGCCATGAGCCTCAAGGCCCTGGGTCTCGACATCAGCGGTGATGTGGACGTCAGCAAGCTGGACAGCGATCCCACGGCATCAGGCCAGGTTCAGCTTTCGGCTTTCAATCCCCGTGAACTGCTCAAGCGCCTGGGCCAGGAAGTCCCTGAGACGGCGGATCCCAAGGCCCTCACGTCACTGTCTCTGAGCACTCGGTTCGAGGCCAGTGCGAAGAGGGCGAAGCTTGAGAAGATGAATGCCAATCTCGATAACACCAGCACCCTGCAGGGCCTGGTCGATGTGCGTTCCTTCCAAGGGCCGGTGGCGGTGGTTCGCCTGCAGTTGGACCAGATTGACCTGGATCGCTACCTCGCCCCGAAGGCCAAGGGCGGCGGAAGTGGGGACGGGGCGCCTGCCGCGGGCAAGGACGAGCCGACCCTGATCGAGCTGCCCGTGGATCCGTTGCGTGCCCTGAACCTCAATGCGCAGTTCAACGTGGGCAAGCTGAAGGTCAGCAACCTGCGAACCGAGAAGGTCAGGGTGACCGTTCTTTCCAAGGGCGGCATCCTCGATATAAAGCCCCTGACGGCCAGCCTGTATGGAGGGAACGTCAAGTTGGTCAACCGACTTGATGTGCGCGAGGACACCCCGGTGATCGAGGCCGATACCACCATGAAAGGGTTCCAGGTCGAGCCCTTTCTGACTGATCTTCAGGGGCAGTCCCGGATCCGTGGCACCACGGATTTCTCCGCGAAGATCAGTGCGCGTGGCCGTACCGACAAGGCAATGATCGCCAATTCAAACGGCAACGCCCGCTTTGAGTTCCGCGATGGCGCTATCAAGGGTTTCAATCTAGCGCAGTCCATCCGCAAGGCAAAGGCCGCGCTCAAGGGCGAGAAGCTGCCCGACGGGGATGCTCAGAAGGAAACCGATTTCACCAAGCTCAGTGGCACGGCCCGCATCATCAACGGTGTTGTGGATAACCGTGACCTCAATGCCATGCTTCCTCTGCTGCGCGTCACGGGCGACGGTACCGCGAACCTCAACGACAACACCGCCGACTACACCGTCGGTGCCAAGGTGGTGGCCACCAGCAAGGGGCAGGGGGGCAAGGACTTGGCGGAACTCAACGGGGTGACCATCCCCGTCAAGATCAAGGGCCCCTTCGACGATCCCGACATCAAGCCTGATCTGGCCGGCATCCTGAAGAGCCTGGCCGTCAAAAAGGTCAAGGAGAAGGTCAAGGAGAAGGTTGAAGCCAAGATCAAGGACAAAGTCCAGGACAAGGTCCAGGACAAGATCAAAGACCAGGTTGGGGAGCAGTTGCTCAAAGGGCTGTTCGGGCGTTGACCCGGCGGATTCGGGAGCAGGCCGCGGGCGAAGAGTTCGCGGCCCGTCTGCTGGCGTGGTTCGATCAACATGGGCGCCATGATCTGCCGTGGCAGGCCCCACCGGATGCCTACCGGATCTGGGTGTCCGAGATCATGTTGCAACAGACCCAGGTCGCCACGGTGATCGGGTATTTCGAACGTTTCATGGTGCGCTTCCCCAAGCTGGAATCCCTGGCGGACGCGGATATTGATGATGTGCTTGGCGCGTGGTCCGGGCTCGGCTACTACGCCCGCGCGCGCCACCTGCACGCCGCCGCACGCCGGTTGCGCGACGAAAATGCCTGTGTGATGCCGAGGGAAATCGATGCACTGTGTGCCCTGCCCGGCATAGGGCGCTCCACGGGGGCGGCGATCCTCGCGCAGGCCCATGGCGATCGACACGCGATTCTCGATGGCAACGTGAAACGTGTCCTGGCCCGGCATGCGGGCGTCTCGGGTTGGCCGGGACAGTCCGCCGTCAACAAGCGACTGTGGGCGCTTGCGGAGCGGAACACTCCGGAAGAGCGGGTCGCCGATTACACCCAGGCCATCATGGATCTGGGCGCGACGCTCTGCACCCGGCGCAATCCGCGCTGCATGG
>JBMYTY010000362.1:0-2521 GCA_049604855.1 Gammaproteobacteria bacterium
CTGGTGCTCGCGCGCATCCCGGATGCGCCGGCCGGCGTGAAGGGGTTGTCGCTGTTCGTGGTGCCCGCCGTGTACCTGATATGGAAACGACGGGGGCTGAAGGCAGGCTGAGCCCCGAACGACACGTGCTGGATTCCCCGGAGGGGGTTGTTGATTCGGAACCGCGCCCCCTACACTGGCCGGAAAGGAACGCAGGGAGGAAAGCAGCATGGGCTTTGCACTGTTCGTCACCGCGGTGGTGACCGGTCTGATCTTCTCATCGCTCAGCCGCTGTGAGTCCTGTCTCCCGAAATTCCTCAAGTCCTGCTTCCGGCCCTGCTCCCGGGTGTTTCTCTGGGTCGGACTGATCTACCTCGTGCTGTTCGCCTTCGTGCTCGCGGCGGTGATGATCCCCTCGGTGAAGGATTTCTCCTTCACCCACCTCGAATTCATTCTGCAGCGGTTCTTTCACCCCTACCTCATGGCCATCTTCTGGGGCCTGGTGCTGGGGGCCGTGGGCGGCGGCTATGCCTCGCGCCTGATGCGCGACCGCGAGCGCACCCTCAACGCCCTGCTCTGGGCCTACGACAGACACCCCTGGCCCAGTCTGGCGGGAACAGCGCTCCTCTTCGCCCTGCCCATCCTGTGCTGGCTGATGATCACCGGCGGTCTTCAGTCCCTGGAGTCGAGCCTGTTCAGTTTCGAGTTGAAACCCAACTCGGATTTCGCGGAGCGAGAGGTGCGAGAGAGGGCCCGGAAATCCCGGCGTGAGCTGGGCAATTCCGTGGACAAGGTATTCAGTCTCAACTACGTGACGAGCGGCCTTGAGCAAAAGGTCGAAAACGACCTGAAGCTCAGAGCGATTGTTGAGCCAAACTCCGGAAATCCGAGGGACGACTTCTCGGATGGCCTCGAATTCCTGACGAAGGAAATCATTCCCCTGACCAAGAAGGCCCGGATACTCGCGGCAAAATCCGACCCCGCGGCGGGTGGTCACCTGCGCTCGGTGCTCATGCCTCTGTACGCGGGTTTTCTGCACCTCGCTCAGACCACCCTTGATGAGTCGCCCCGCAAGCCCGGCTGGCCTGGCAACGCCATCAAGACTTTCTGCGACGGTCGAAAAACCAGCGCGGCACTGCTGGACCGCGAGCTCGCCCCCTTGTCCGGATGGACGCCACCGAGCGAAAACAATGCCGAGACCGATGCCGTGGAAACTGAGGACTACCAAGGCATCTGCGACGCTCAAGACACCCTGACGGAGGAGAAACTGGAAAATATCTTCCTCCACGCGCCGCACGTACTGAACGTCCTCGGCGGCTTGGCCAACGCCATGCAGGACCCGCGCCGTGGCTACGAAGTGATCAGCGATGCGCGCCAACTCAAGCACGATTTCGTGGACTGGAACCTCGCGATCACCACGGCGTCGCTGCACTACTGGGGATACCACTTCCGCCCCCCGGTCGAGGCTCTGGAGCTCTATGAGAAGGTCATCAAGGGTACGACGAAAATGCGCGAACGCCTTCACTGCGACGACACAGCGGTACGCCACGAATTCTGCAATCGGGTAGAAACCGCGCGGAACTACGCGACCACGCTCAAGGCATTCATGCTCGGTGATCACTACGACGAGCTGGAGGCCACGCCCGAGGGTCGGATGTGGAGCGATCGACAGTCGTTCCAAGCGACCCTCGCGGCCGCGCGCGACGCGAGCCACGGCTTGGCCGCCCTCCTCCCCCATGGCGACCCCTTGGCGATCGATGGGTACGTCAACACGGGCGTGATCATGATTCAGGCGGCGCAGCTCGAATCCCGCCGTGACACGAAACTCGGCCTGTTGCTGGACGCCCGCAGCCTATTCCAGCACGTGATCAACCTGACCCGATCCGAAGCGTCCAATGAGCCCCGCGAAATCGAGGCGCGGGACTATCTCTGGCTGACGGAGGAACGGCTCATGGCCATTACCGATGGCCCCCATGGCTGGGCGGATGGCCAATGAAAAAGGCGGAGCCCTTAACGGACCCCGCCCTCTCAATGAACCTGCTGGCCGGCGTCGATCAGATGGTCGACATCCCCAAGGGTCCGCCGGCGAGCGCCCACTGCGAAGCGAACAAGATCGCTGTCGCAATCAATGCCTGGATGAAGCGCTTCATGGCGTCGTACCTCAAAAACCTGTTCAGTGAATGTTTCACCATGGACCGAAGTCTAGTCGACGATGGCCCGGGTGAGAACACGGAAGGTGGAAAATCCACATTTCGTGTCGATTCTCCACCCCTGGCGCCCTGAAACCGGATTATACCGGCCAGCGCCCTCAATCACTACGACTGCCCTCGCCGCCCAGGGTTCCCCACGGAAAGCCCGGCGCGGCATCCCACCCCGCCAAACCCGGAGTTCGCCTCATGGAACGTATCACCGCGAAGCTAGTTCTTATCACTCTCGCCCTTGCGCTGCTGCTCAGCGGATGCGGCTACACCCAACTCAAACCCCCGCAATCGGCCCTGCCCGCGGTGCTCTACGGACGCGCGGAAGTGCTGACACCCGACGA
>JBMYTY010000363.1:0-2515 GCA_049604855.1 Gammaproteobacteria bacterium
CCGCGAGAAGCGGCCTATTCCTGTGGCGAACTGACCTGCGGACAGCGCCCGGCGCAGTCCTCACCGGCCACCAGAAAGCAAATACTGCGGCCCGTGAGCCGCGCCACAGTCGCCACATCCTCGGGCGCGAGACACTTCTCCCCACGCTCTACCTTGCGCAGATGGCCGGCCTTGATGCCCGCCACCGCCGCAAACGCCACTTCACACTGAAACCCTGACGCAATACGAGCCGCACGAAGCCTGCGGCCAAAGACAGTCTTTCCGTCCATGGCTCCACCCTATTGTTTGGAGGATTGTTCCCCGCTCAATATTGGTGAACCTGCCACAAAGAGAGATGTGATCAAGGGGAAATTGACATACTGTCGTTGCATTTCTGCTCTTGTTCCCCCCTACAGGCGCGCAGAATGTCTCGCAACTGACTGTAATGACTCAAGAAAAACGGCGTGACCCACGACTCAGGCATGGCGTCGATTTCGTCAGCCAATTTTGATTGAGCATAGCACGAATACTCAACCACGGGTGGGCACACCACGACTGGCGGTTTATTAGAACGATCCGTCGCGCAAGCGGTCAGTAAGCTCAGACCGAGTAGGAGGGGGATCGGACGCAGCGTCGAGCATGCGGCGAGTGGCTTCATGGGCACGAGCCTCTTGTTCCAGGCGCTCCAATTGGCGCCCAACCTTGCGAGCCTCACGGCGGAGGCCCAGAACCAGCAGTGTGATGAGCAGCGCCAGGTTGATGCCCAGCACCAGCCAGAGCACCCAGGGCCGCGCGAGAAGGCCGGAAAGCACGGCTTACCGAAGCCCCTTCTTCCAGTCATCCCACCGGGCACGGATGATCAGGCCGATGGCGATCAGGGCAATGACAGCGATGAGGGTTTGGAGTTGCGGCGCATAGGTCGCGACGGTCTCAAGGATGCCCGAGACCTGCGCGCTCTCATCCTGCACCAGATCGACGGCGAGGCCGGCGCCCGTGGCGGCAGCGGCAATCCCGCCGCCCTTGATGGTGCGGCTCTCAGCAAGGTTGCGGCGCACCTGCGCGACACCGGCGCGCGCTAGCCCAGCGTCAATGGTCGCGTCGTCATAAGGTTGCACGCCGTTCTCGTGGTAGATCATCGCCTCCAAAAGCGGCCTCAGATCCTCATATCTGTGCAGGTCGAGCGGCATGTCGGGCGGGATCTTGGTGCGCCGCGCCACGGAGAACACATAGGCGTCCGTGTTGTTGTTGTCCTCGGGCGGCGCCCAGCGGCGGATGATATCGGAGATGGTCGAGAGGTTGTGGAAGTCCTGATAGTTGATCAGGAGCACCGCCATCGCGCGGATGCCCATGACGGGCGAGACGAATTGCTCAAACTCGTTGTCCGTGCGCTGATTTTCCGGAACCCGCCCCTGCCATTTGTTGGCCGGATTGATGCGCAGATTGCCCGGATTATTGTTCCTGATGCCGCGTGTCTGCATACTGGTCATGGGCGTGTCCCCTGGCTGGTCCAAATCGCGAACAAGCCATATCACAGATTGTGATTTGGAAACATTCGGCCTACACTCCTCGCGGGAGGGTGAGGCGACCGGATACCCCACCCTGATCGACGTGGGTTTCTCCCGCAAGATGCCTGGTCGGCGTTGATCACCAAGGGGCTCAAGGCCCCGCCCATCCTCCCAACAGTTTTGGCAATAGCTGAGAGGGCGCGAGCCCCGAACCAAAGGGGGGAGGCTCAACAAAATCGCGCTGAAAAATGCGTGTTGCCTCCCCCCGCCTTTCCCACAGGAGCCCCATGACCGAGACCCATGAAGCCACCAAGGCGATCGACCCCTCGCTTTCGGAGGATCACGTCGCCGAGATCGATGCCATCGATGCTCTGATGGAAGACTTGAAAGAGCGGGTGAAGGCGCTCGGCCCCCACCGCAATCACAGCGTCACGATCACCAAGATCGATGAGGCGCAAATGTGGCTTCGGGACAGGAAGTTTCGCCATGCCGGACAATGAATTTGGCCCCCAAGAGCCTACCCGTGAAATGGTCCAGATGCGCGAAGAACTCTGGGAGTTGGCGGAGCGCTGGAACAAGAGCATCGACGCGCTGCACATTGTCGGCCTGCTCGCGCACAGCACCGGCTATCTCGCCACGCTGGTCCCACCTGAAAGCGCAGGGCCGGAGGTCCTGAAGGATGTGATCGAGCAGAACACAGGCGACCATCGCCTCGCCCACCGGCACCGCACGGATACCGACGCAAGGATCATGGCGGCCCTTGGTGATAATCTCCGCTGGTTCGCCGGACTTGGTGATGGTTTTGCGCGTGGTCAGGATCGAACTGGTGGGTTTCACCGCAAACCGCAGCACAACGTCCTGACCGGTGGAAATCCCGCCCAGAATTCCGCCCGCGTGGTTGGTGGAATACTCCGGCCCGTTCGGCCCCATGAAAATCTCATCGGCGTTTTCGGTCCCCGTCAAAACCGCGGCGTCCATGCCCTCGCCGATTTCCACGCCCTTGACCGCGTTGATCGACATCATCGCGGCGG
>JBMYTY010000364.1:0-2515 GCA_049604855.1 Gammaproteobacteria bacterium
TCTGGGGCACGAACGTGTATATCGAGGAACGCACGGTGGATGTGCATATCCGTCGTTTGCGCAAGGCATTGGAAGGGACGGGGCACGACAGTTTCATCCAGACGGTGCGCGGCGCCGGTTATCGCTTCGCCGATACCTGACTAGGGTCTTGTCCGGTGCCGGAGTCCGGCCCGCGTTACGCGATTGCCCTTCGCATCAAGGCCATCATCGGCGCTAATCATTTGTGGTCGCGCGGACACCACTCCTGGTCCACAGGGGCGATTCTCCTAGCTGACGCATGGGGCTGCCCTATGGGGCTGCCCTATGGGACTGCCCTATGGGGTCGTCCTGGATGGCGCCCAGTATGCGCCCGGGCCGGAAGCCCGTTATTCTTGGTAAGTCACGGCGTTCACCCTGTTAGCCGAACGGGAGTCCCTTCAGTCTGATGATGACGCGGGCCTGGAAAATCGAAGTTGGCCGTCTGTTGGCGGTGGTGCTGGGTGTGACCTTCATGGGCTTGGTGTTGGGTTTCCCCATGATCGGACTCGTCCTTGGCCTGGCGATCTATGTGGCCATCACTTTGCGCGCCCTCTACCGCCTCGAGGACTGGCTGCGCAACAGCAAGAAGTACTACCCACCCTCCGATGCATCGGGCATATGGGGCGAGGTGTTCGACCACATCTACCGGATGCAGAAGCGCAAACGTAAGCGCAAACGGCAACTCAGCCGAATCGTTCACCTATTCCAGCAGTCCACCCAGGCCATGCCTGATGGCGCCGTGGTGCTGAACAATGATTTCGAGATTACCTGGATGAACAAGGCGGCCCAGCGGCTGTTGGGCCTGAAATCTCCCCGTGATATCGGCTTCCGGATCGACAATTTCATACGCCGTCCGCAATTCGTGCAGAACCTGCGTGAGATGCGATTCGGGGAAAATATCGACATGGCGTCACCGGTAGACCCGCGTATCCGGCTGGTGGTGAACATCACCGATGTGGGTAAGAACCATTACCTGGTGATTGCCTACGATGAGACCGAGAAATTCCGAACGGAGCAGATCCAGCGGGATTTCGTGGCCAATGTTTCCCACGAGTTGCGCACGCCTCTGACCGTGGTGTCCGGCTACCTGGAAACCATGGCCTCGGACCAGGAGAGCGCCCCCCTCTGGGGGCCTCCGGTCAATGCCATGCAGCGCCAGGTCACGCGCATGCGAAACATCGTCAACGACCTGCTATTGCTCGCCAAGCTGGAATCCGGTGATGAAGGCGGTCAAGCACGGCCGGTGGATGTCGCGGAGCTGATCGAATCCATCGCGGCGGATACCCGCGAGTTCAGCCAGGGTCGGCATGAGATCGAGATTGATCTGGACCCGGGAGTGAAGCTGCTCGCCGCTCCGGAGGAACTGCGCACGGCCTTCTCCAACCTGGCCTACAACGCGGTGCGCTACACCCCCGAAGGCGGGCGTATTCATATGAGTTGGGGTGTATCGGATGGTGAAGCCTGTTTCGCCGTGGAGGACAGCGGCATCGGCATCCCAGAGCATCACATCCCGCGCCTGTCCGAGCGTTTCTACCGGGTGGACACCGGTCGCAGCCGGGAGCAGGGCGGCACCGGGTTGGGGCTGGCAATCGTGCATCAGGTGCTGGAGCGCCGGGGCGCGCACCTGGAGGTGGAAAGTGAGGTGGATCTCGGTTCGACCTTCCGTTGTGTGTTCCCTTCCGGTTTCATCATTGAGAAGTTGGCCGCGGATTCCCCCTCGCGGCAAGCTGGTTGAGCGAGGGGACGGGGCCACTGAGAAACGGGTGATCCATGCTGGCGGAAATCGATGCACTGATGGATGAGGCCACCGAGCCCGGTCGCCGCTGGTTTCACGATGAAGCCATGGACCTGTTCACCTGGAGCGATGCATCGGGTGACTTGGTCCGATTCGAACTGACGACCCGATGCGGCGCAACGGAGAACGCGGTGACCTGGACGGCGGAACAGGGCCTGTGTTGCTACCGGGTCGATGGCGGTGAGGACGATCCCCAGCGCAACCGGACCCCGGTGTTCATCGCGGGCATGGTTGAGTGTCTACCCTCAATCGCCGGGCGTTTCAGGGTGGTGGCCCGTTTGCTCGACGAGGGGCTGCGCGACCCCATCCAGGAGTGCCTGCGCGAGGGGCTGCGCGACGCGAGGGCGCAATCCCCGCTCCCATGAAGGGGCCGGACATAGGGCAACGCGCGCGGCGAGAAGCAGCACGGGTTGTCACAATGCTGTAACAGCGCAGTCAATCAAGTGTCATGGATTGCCCGGATAATCCGCGCCGCTAAACACTCCATGCCCCCCAAGGAGGCTATTCCATGACCCGTAAGCTGTTCTCGGCTGCCGCCGTCGCCGCCGCCATGACGGTTTCCACCGTCGGCTTCGCCGCCCCCAAGGTGGATGCCAGCATCCCCGACTACACCGTCAGCGTTGGTGTGTCCGGTAACCTGTCCTCCGTGGGTTCCGACACCCTGGCCAACCTCATGACCCTGTGGGCTGAGGAATTCAAGCG
>JBMYTY010000365.1:0-2515 GCA_049604855.1 Gammaproteobacteria bacterium
GCTCAAGCAGCAAGCCCACGCCGAGCCACCCCACCGCCACCCACAATGCCGCATAGGGATTGAATCCCCCCCCGAGGATGGGTGCGAGACCCTGCATGAGCATGTTGCGGGACAATTCCAGGTGCCCCGGCAAAACCCAGGCGCACAACCAGAGGGCCACGAGAAGCCAGGCCGGTTTGAGCTCGTCCAACACGGACAACAGCGCCCTGCCCTGGGGCGCGGAGGACACCAGTGCGCCGAACAGGGCAGCTGACGCCGCTCCCATGCTCATCAGGATCGCATCCCAAAGGGAAGCGTTGCGCCCTGGAATCCACCATTGCAGGACCTCGGTGGCGAAGGCGACCAGCAGAAGGGGCACCAACCCTCCCAAGGTGGCCTCGCCCCAGGACCAGTCCCGCCCACGCAACCACACGGAGAACAGGAAGGCCGCGGGCACGGGGAGGAGGAAATTCTCCACCAGGTCACGCAATCGCGAGCCTTCCAGGGCAAAAAAGGCGGAGAAGTCGCTTCCCTGGGGCTGATACCAACTGAAGGTGCCCAGCAGCAACCAGGTCATGACCAGGGTACCGACCACCGCCAGGGGCAGGGCCAGTGCGAAGGACGTGGGCTTACTGCTGGCGCGACTCATGGAACTGATCCTGTTTCACCGAGGCGAAAGGCCATGGGGACGAACGACAAACCAGACCGATACGAGACCAGGGGCCAACGCATTCGCTCCGTCCGCCGGTCCATCAATGGACGCCATGCTCGCGGGTGCCGCGGAAACGCACATCGGGCCACCGCTCCTCGGTCAAGGACAGGTTGACCCGCGTCGGCGCGATGTAGACCAACTCGTCGGCGTGGTCCCGGCCCAGGTTCTCCTCGGCCTTGTCGCGAAATTGTTCCAGCATGCGCTCGTCGTCGCATTCCACCCAACGGGCCGTGGCCACGTTGACCGGCTCGAAGATGCAGTCCACACCGTATTCATCCTTCAGTCGGTAGGCGGCCACATCGAACTGCAGAATACCCACGGCCCCCACGATGAGATCGTTGTTGATCATGGGGCGGAACAACTGGGTGGCACCCTCCTCACACAACTGTTGCAAACCTTTGAGCAACTGTTTGGACTTGAGCGGGTTCTTGATCTGCGCGCGCCGGAACAGCTCGGGGGCGAAGTTGGGGATACCGGTGAATTGGAGTTCCTCACCCAAGGTGAAGGTGTCCCCTATGTTCACGCCCCCGTGGCTGTGTATGCCGATGATGTCGCCCGGATAGGCCTCATCGACCGACCCGCGACCGGCCGCCATGAAGGTCAGCGCCTCGGGTATCTTGATATCCCGCTTCAGGCGCACATGGCGCGCCTTCATGCCTTTCTCGTACTTGCCAGAACAGACCCGCACGAAGGCCACGCGATCGCGGTGCTGAGGGTCCATGTTCGCCTGGATCTTGAACACGAAGCCGGAGAACTTCTCCTCCGTCGCCTCCACCGCCCGGCTGGTGGTGGCATGGGCCTTGGGGGCCGGGGCGTACTCGACGAAATCCCGCAGCAGCTCCTCGACCCCGAAATTGCGCAAGGCGGAGCCGAAGTACACGGGAGACAGTTTGCCTTCCAGGTAGGCCTGGGGATCAAACTCGTGACTGGCACCGCGCACCAGCTCGACCTCTTCGCGCAAATCATCGGCCATGTCCCCGATACGCGCCTCGAGCTCGGGGTTATCGATGCCCGTGATGATCTCCACCTCGGGCGGGCGCCCGTCTTCATCCGCGATGGTGAACAGGTGCACCTCGTCGCGGTAGAGGTGGTACACGCCCTTGAAGGACTTACCCATGCCCACCGGCCAGGTGACCGGCGCGCACTGGATTTTCATGACCTCCTCGATCTCGTCCATCAGCTCGATGGGGTCGCGCGCCTCGCGGTCCATCTTGTTCACGAAGGTGAACACCGGCGTATCGCGCATTCGGCACACCTCCATCAGCTTGAGGGTGCGCTCCTCCACGCCCTTGGCGGCATCCACGACCATGAGCGCGGAATCCACGGCGGTGAGCACGCGATAGGTATCCTCGGAGAAGTCGGCGTGGCCGGGCGTATCGAGCAGGTTGACCACCCGGTCGTTGTAAATGAACTGCATCACCGAGGACGTCACGGAGATGCCACGCTCTTTTTCCAGTTCCATCCAGTCCGAGGTAGCGTGCCGCGCGGCCTTCTTGGCCTTCACCGTGCCCGCCAGCTGGATGGCCCCTCCGAACAGGAGCAGTTTTTCCGTGATGGTGGTCTTCCCGGCGTCGGGGTGCGAAACGATGGCGAAGGTGCGGCGGCGCGCGGTTTCCTGGGCGTGGCTGGGCATCGAGGGTCCGGGTCGGTCGGCGTGGGTCGCGAAGGGGGGCGGATTATATCGGGGATGGCGGCGTCCCGCCGTGCGCGCGCACTCCGGATTGTTCCGACCGGTACGGCGCTGTCGGTCGGGTTAGACTTTCGCGGCGGATGCACGCGGCAGCCGCACTCACACCCGCGTGCCACCTGAACATCCGCGCCACT
>JBMYTY010000366.1:0-2507 GCA_049604855.1 Gammaproteobacteria bacterium
GCATGGGCCTTGAGGATGGCGAAGATGACATCCTGCTTTCGCGAGCGAGCGACATTCTCGAGACCCATTTCCTGGGCGATTTCGAGAAGCTCTGATGCAGGTTTTGTTTTGAGTTCTGTGAGATTCATGACGGGGACAACGGCAGACGCCTGGAACCGCGGGGCGCGTGGAGGCAGGACGGGGTGGTGGTCAGTGGCATCCGCTCCGGACGGGCGGTATGCAGAGGGGTGCTTTGGTGGAAAGCGTGCCCGGGACCGTGCATGCGGTCCCGGGCGGGATCATAAAAGGGTCAAGTTATTGAATCCAGGGACTCAGATATTGGAGTCCAGAAATGCCGTGAGCTGCGATTTGGACATCGCGCCCACCTTGGTGGCCTCAACCTCGCCGCCTTTGTAGAGCATCAACGTGGGGATGCCACGGATACCGTACTGGCGCGGAACGCTGGGGTTCTCGTCGATGTTGAGTTTCATGATCTTGACCTTGCCCTCGTAACCGGGGGCAATCTCCTCGAGGATGGGGGCGATCATCTTGCAGGGGCCGCACCATTCGGCCCAGAAGTCGATCAGCACCGGCAGGTCGGACTCGAGAACCTCGGACTGGAAGGTCGCGTCAGTGGTATGGGAAATCGTGTCACTCACGGTGCTTAAGCCTCCAATACACTCGGGGGTGGTTTATGTTGAATTATCGTCGCGCGGCCGGGGGCCACAGTGGGGGAAGGCGTATGAAACCTGCGTGAGTCGTCCCATGACCGGCCCGTCCAGGGGTCTTCCAGGACGGGTAAAACACGAACTTGCCAGGGTACGCAGGCACTGGGGTGGGATTGGAGCCCAGATGGATCGCCATTTCAACCCTGAATCGCGACGGTCATGAGCGCATTGCACGCCCTTCCGGTATCCTTCGCGCCCCATGAATGAACAAGTCCTGTCCGAGGTCGCCTTCGCGGACCTCCCTCTCGATCCTTCGCTGAAAGATTCCCTGGCGGAGATCAAGTTCACCCACTGCACGCCCATCCAGGCCCTGTCCCTTCCGCACGCGCTCGAGGGCAAGGATGTGGCCGGACAGGCGCAGACCGGCACCGGCAAGAGCGCCGCGTTCCTACTCGCGACCATGCACCGGCTGCTGACCAAGCCCGCGCCGGAGGACAGACGCCAGAACCAGGTGCGCGCCCTGATCCTCGCGCCCACCCGCGAACTGGCCATCCAGATCCACAAGGACGCCATGGACCTGGGCAGTCAGACGGGCCTGCGCCTCGGCCTGGCCTACGGTGGCACGGGCTACGAATCCCAGCGCAAGGTGATCGAGGACGGGGTGGACATCCTCATCGGCACCCCGGGTCGGGTCATCGACTACTTCAAGCAGCGGGTGTTCGACCTGAAGATCTGCGACGTGGTGGTCATGGACGAGGCGGACCGCATGTTCGACCTCGGTTTCATCACCGATGTGCGCTACCTGCTGCGCCGTTGCCCGCCACCGGATCAGCGCCTGGGTCTGTTGTTCTCCGCCACCCTGTCCTGCCGCGTCACCGAGCTGGCCTTCGAGCACATGAACGAGCCGGTGGAGGTGAAGGTCGAGTCGGAAAACGTCACCGCCGACCGCGTGCGCCAGGTGATGTACCACACCGCCAACACCGACAAGATCCCGCTGCTGATCAAGCTGCTCAAGGAGATGGAGGCCCACCGCACCCTGATCTTCGTGAACACCAAGCGCGCGGCGGACCGTGTCTGCGGTTACCTGCTGGGCAACGACATCCCCTCGTCCGTGCTGTCCGGCGATGTGCCCCAGAACAAGCGCCAACACCTGCTCAAGGACTTCGGCAGCGGCAAGCTGGACGTCTTGGTGGCCACCGACGTGGCGGCGCGCGGACTGCACATTCCCGATGTCAGCCACGTGGTCAACTTCGACCTGCCCCAGGATGCCGAGGACTATGTGCACCGCATCGGCCGCACGGCCCGCTTCGACGCGGAAGGCGATGCCATCAGCTTCGCCTGCGAGGACTACGCCTACTCCCTGCCCGACATCGAGCAATACATCGAGCAGAAAATCCCGCTGGAACACTACGACCCCTTCGACCTGCCCGAGTTGAAAAAGCCCGTGCGGGTCCGCAACCGCCTGGAGGATAAGGACGGCGGCCGTGGGCGCGGTGGCGGCGGTGGTCGCGACCGGGACGGACGCGGACGTCGGGATGGTGGCGGTGGCCGGGGTGGACGCGGACGTGGTCGGGGCCATGGCGACTCCCGCTCGGGTCGGCGCGACGACGGAGACCGACCGCCACGCGAGGCCCGTTCCGAGAACGCTCCGGCCAAGAACCGGGAAGGATCCGGCACGGACCAGCCGCGCCGCTCCCGGGGCGAAAAGGCCGCCCTGTTCAGCACGCCCCCGGGGGGCAACACACCCCAGGAACCCAGAAACAGCGACGGTGCGCCATCGGAGGACAACGGTCCCCGCCAGCGTCGGCGCAGACGCCGCGGCCGCGGAAACGGGGACGGTGCCCCGTCCGACGCCGGGTC
>JBMYTY010000367.1:0-2507 GCA_049604855.1 Gammaproteobacteria bacterium
GTCCCAGAGGTTTTGCCATTGGCCCGCCGTGCGCAGCGGGGGGACAGGGAGGGGTTCCGGTCGCTGATCCGATGTCGAGTCCGCCACGATCCGGGGAAAGGCCGACGGCTCTTCCTCGGCGTTGTCCTCGGCGTTGTCCTCGGCGTGGGCCTCGCAGGTTTCCACCACCCAGTAAACCGGCTTACGCCCGGCTTCACGCAAGAGCTGGTCGTCAGGCCTGGACTGTGGGGCCGGTGGTTTCGAGCTGCCTGGCTCGTGGGCCGCTGGCGGGGCTTTCGGGGTGTCGTCGCTGACGGGGCCTTCCCCGCCTTCGAATCCCAGCAGGTCGGCGATGGCGACGACGCGCGCCGCGTCCCAACCCTCGAGGGCCTTGGAGGAGGTCGCCAGGGCACGCAGCAATGTGGCTCGGTCGCCCATGTTGCTTACTGACTGAGGCTGCTCTTGGCGAAAAACCCGGAGAGCCGGTTCAACCAACGCTCGGCGTCCTTGGCATCTCCGTCCAAGGCATCCAGGGCGGAGAGCAGATCCAGATACTCCGCCAGACCGGTACGCGGCGGGTCGGTGCAAAGGACGCGATCCGCCATGATCTGATCGCAGGCCTTGCGACGCAGGCCTACGTCGAGCTGACCGTAGGCGGCGGCGCCGATTTCCATGAGTCGCGCGGCCTCGTCGTCGCCCAGGGTGAGGGTGAGGACCACACAACGGCGCAGCAGGGCGGGCGGCAACTCACGGGTGTTGTTGCTGGTGAGCACCACCAAGGGCGGCTGGGCACTCGCTTGCACCGTTCGGCCCAGGGGGGGCACGGCGAAGCCGCCATTACCCAGCGATTCCAATAGTCCATTGGTGAGGCTGATATCCGCCTTGTCCACCTCATCAATCAGCAGGACCACGCCCTGATCAACGCAGTGCCCCGCTGTGATGCCCTTGCCCGGGTGGAAGTTGGCTGCTCCGGCTTTGTGCACCCGCTCGGCATCGTTGGGGTCCAGCGCCCACCACAGCGGCCCTGGTCCCATATAGCGACTGATGTCCTTTACTTGGTCACGGGCCTCATCACGGCGCGCCGCCAACTGGGCATCGGCAAGACGCTGGGTGAAATCGACACGCCAGAGCAGGTCGGTGTACTCGGTATCGGGCTGCACCACGCTGACCATGAACACCCGCCCCAGCACGGTCGCCGCCGCCCGCGCGAGCTGGGATTTGCCGACTCCGGGGTCTCCACGAACCAGGATTGGCCGGTTCGCCGCCAAGCCCGCGATGAGGGCATTGACGGATTCCAGATCAAACAGATGCCGCGCGGCGGGCCAACTTCCGACGGGGGGAAGATCAACCGGACGTTTCCTGGCCCCGTCAAGTCGGGCGATGGATTCAGCGATCGTCATCGGATTCGTCCTTCTTGTCATCGGCAACGGGACTAGGCAACGCGGTGGGTTCGTCAGCAGGCAAGAATCGGCGCACGCGCTCCAAGACCTTGGTAGCCCAGTCGACCTTATGGAGGGCTTGGTCGAGAACGCGCCCGGACCCCTGCGCCAACAGCCCAGCGACATTCCAGCCCGAACCGTCCGCGGAATCTGTCGGCCCGTCGGAAGCGCCATTCGTTAACAACGCCGCGATGCCTTTGGGGCGAAATGATTCCAGACGGATATCGATCATGCCTTGGACCTCCGCAAGCCAAGCGCCCCAGGTTCCCGGGCTGCCCACCATGAGGTTGCAGACGGCCCCGTCCGTCGCGTGGTAGCGGAAGACCAACAAGTGTGGCAACCAGCGGCGCAAGAATTCAATGACCTCGCTGGGCACAAACGCATCCGCTCTGAGTAAGAAGTAGTTCGGCCCGTCCAAACGCGCTTCAAGTTGCTCATCAACGTCGCGCAGGTAGTTCAAGGAAGCCGTATCGCCCGTTTTCCCGAAGCGCTCCGAATAGGCGGGACATCGGGATTCAAGAACGATCTGTTTCGCCAAGCTCTGCACCACCTGATAGGCGCGTTCATGTGCTTCCATCGCCCCCGGGTCGTCGGGGGGTTCGATGGTGATCACACCGGTGTATTCGGGCTCATCAATGAGCCCACCTTTGTTGGCGCGCAGCCCTTCGTGGCGTCGTAGGCCCAGGCTTCTGTCGACCAAGAACGTCAGCGCGTAACTGCGGTTGGTCCCGACGGCATAGTGCTCAGAATCTTTGTCAGAGCGGGACTGCCCCAGGTTCTCCGCCACCTTCGCGAACTGCACCACCACGAGGACACAAAAGAGCCAGACGGCCACCAGCTCCTTCTCCTGCTCCCGACTTGCCTGCGTACAGAAATCAGAGACAGCGTGATTGAAACGCCTGCGAATTTCCTTACCGCCCACATTGTCTGCATCAATAAGAGCCGCAATGCATTCGAGAGTCTGGTCAATATCCGTCGTGTCGAAGGTACGAACCAAGCACTCTTCAAACAAGGGCGATCTCAAGGCATCGATGCCGCGCCGCAGTTCTCTGACATCCGTGGGCGCGGTCTCGGCTACGGTCTCCGCAT
>JBMYTY010000368.1:0-2505 GCA_049604855.1 Gammaproteobacteria bacterium
GGTGGATGACGGGGCCTTCTGGTCCCAGATGCAGGCCAAGGTGGGGATCTCGGAGGATATCCTCAACGGTGTCGTCAAGAGCGTGGTCTTCGGTGTCGTGGTGACCTGGATCGCCGTCTTCGAAGGCCACGACTGCACCCCGACTTCCGAGGGTGTGAGTCGTGCCACGACCCGTACCGTCGTCAATTCCTCGCTGGCGGTCCTGGGGCTCGATTTCGTGCTCACCGCCCTGATGTTTGGAGAATGATTGCAATGAGCATTCGTGCAACTGAAATCGCGGTCGGTGGCTTCGTGGCCGCCGGACTGGTTGCCCTGTTTCTGCTGGCCATGCAGGTCAGCAACCTGGCCAGCCTTGGAAATGACGAGGGCTATTCCGTTACCGCCCGGTTCGAGAACATCGGAGGATTGAAGGTGCGTGCGCCGGTTAAATCCGGTGGCGTCCGGATCGGAAAGGTCAGTGCTATCCGCTACGACCCCGAGCGATTCGAGGCCGTCGTGGAAATGCAGCTTGATGCCGAGTATCAGAGCTTTCCCGAAGACACCAGTGCGAGCATCTTCACCGCGGGTCTCCTGGGTGAGAATTACGTCGCATTGGAACCTGGCGGAGCGGAAGATGTCCTGAAGGACGGCGGTCAGATCCGCTGGACCCAGTCGGCCTTGGTGCTGGAGCAGGTGATCGGTCAATTCCTGTTCAGTAAAGCCGCGGAACCCGACGACAAGTAGTTTGAAACAATGAGGATTGGCTCAATGATGACCCGACTGATTGGTGCGTTACTGGCTCTGTTCGCCCTGAGTGGTGGGACCGTGGCCTGGGCGCAGGACGGCAAGGCGGCCGAGGATGCTGTGGCGGTGGTGCGCGGAACCTCGGAGAAAATGATCGAGACGCTCAAGGCTGAGCGCGAGAACATCGAGAAAGACCCCGCGCGGGTGCGCGCTCTGGTGGAGGAGATCGTCGTGCCCCGGTTCGACTCCATCGCTATGTCCCAGTTGGTGTTGGGCAAGCATTGGCGACGTGCCAGCAAGGAAGAGAAGATTGCCTTCATCCGGCAGTTCCGGACCCTGCTGATCCACACCTACTCCTCGGCGCTGGCTGAGTTCAAGGACGAGGTGATCGAATACAAGGACCCGAAAGTCAGCTCCGACGGCGAGCGGGTTACCGTGCGTACGGAGGTGGTGCGCAGCAGCGGGCCGGAGATTCCGATCGACTACCTGATGCGCTATCGCAAGGATGAATGGAAGGTGAATGATGTGCTCATCGACGGTATCAGTCTGATCACGAACTACCGCGCAAGCTTCAGCGAGAAGATCCGGAAAGTCGGTCTTGACGGGCTCATCGGTGAGCTGGAAAAGCGCAATGCGGATACCGGCGCGAAAGACGGTGGCGCGGCGTGAGTGAAGCGCGGCTCATCCCGGGCGAGGCGGGCTTTGCCCTGGTCGGGGATGTCCGCCTCGACAACGCCATGAGTTTGCGTGGTGCGGGTGTCGACCTGGTACGAGGCTCTGGGGTCCGGATGGTGGATTTGAAAGCGCTTGGACAGGTCGATAGTGCCTGCCTTGCGCTGATGTTCGAATGGCTGCGCGCCGCGCGAGCAGAGGGGCGTAACCTGGTCTTTGTTTCCGCGCCGACGCAACTTCGGGAGTTGACGGACGCCATGGGCGTTTCCGAGGTCCTGGGGTTGAGCGGCGGTCGCGCGTGAACGGACTGCGTGGGGTGTCGTCGCGCCATCGGTTTGATGAATCTTGAACTCCAGCCACACCCCCGCCGTCCGGATTGCCGGGGTCAGTAAACGCTTCGGCACCTTGCTGGCTCTGGATGAGGTTGGGTTCGATATCCAAAGCGGTGAGTTTTTCGGCCTTCTGGGGCCCAACGGGGCGGGAAAGTCCACGTTGATCGGGGTTCTGGCGGGCTTGGTCGTGGCTTCAAGTGGCACGGTGGAAATCATGGGTCACGACGTCGTGTCGGATTTCCGTCGTGCGCGAGCAGCCTTGGGTGTCGTGCCCCAGGAGCTGGTCTACGATCCATTTTTCACGGTGCGGGAACTGCTGACGCTTCAGGCGGGGTACTTCGGGCTGGGCAAGTCCAACCAGCACTGGATCGACGAACTCATCGAGACCCTCGATCTCGTCGAGAAGGCCGATGAGAATCTGCACGCGCTCTCCGGCGGCATGAAGCGTCGGGTCTTGATTGCCCAGGCCCTCGTCCACAAACCCCGCGTCGTGGTACTGGACGAACCGACTGCCGGTGTGGATGTGGGTTTGCGCCGTTCGCTCTGGTCCTTTGCCCGCCGCCTGCACGGGGAAGGCCACACCATTGTGCTGACCACGCACTATCTGGAAGAGGCCGAATCCCTCTGCGACCGTATTGCCGTGCTCGACCAAGGTCGACTGGCGGCGCTTGATACCAAGCAGGCCTTGCTTGATCGACATCCTTACAGCCTGTTGAGCCTGCAATGGCATGGCGGTGCCCTTCCCGGGGCTCTCAGCGCCCGGGCGACGGAGTCCGCG
>JBMYTY010000369.1:0-2495 GCA_049604855.1 Gammaproteobacteria bacterium
CGCGCATAATGGCGATAGGGCTTGCCGAATCGGTCGTCCATGACCCCCTCCTCCTGTCGGGCCAGGTGCACATAGGCGTAGATCAGCACGGGTGCCATCAGCACCGTGATCAAGGTCGGCCATTGCACCAGAAATCCCGCGATCAGCAGAAAGAGCCCCGTGTACTGCGGGTGCCGGGCATGGGCGTAGAGGCCATCCGTGACCAGACGTCCCCCGGCACCGTGCACCTGCCGCCAACCTTTGGACAGCAGCAGGTAACCCATGAGCATGAGGGCAAGGCTCAGCCCCATGACCAACCCCCACGCCAGGTTCGACCCGCCGAGCACGACCACCCAGAGATGGCCCAGCTTGTGACTGAAGGGATCGAGTGCGGGATAGGCATCTCCCAGCCATGCGGTCAACAGATAGATGGTCAACGGAAAGCCGTACATCTCCGTGAACAGCGCTACCAGAAAGGCCGCGACCACACCCATGCCGCGCCACTCCGCCCGTCCCCTTGGGGCCAGGAAGCTCAGCACGAAGAAGAGGAACAAGCCGATGTTGAAGGCCGCGACGACCCACATGCCGTAGTCATACGATGCCATGATCACCACCGCCGCATTCCGTAAAGAGCATCCAGGCGGTTCACAGCGGCACCCGGCGCAGGCGCAGCGCGTTGAACACCACGGACACCGAGCTGAAGCTCATGGCCGCCGCGGCAATGATGGGGGACAAGAGGAGCCCGACAACCGGGTACAGCACACCGGCCGCCACCGGGACGCCGAGGGAGTTGTAGACAAAGGCGAAGAAGAGATTCTGGCGGATATTGCGCATGGTGGCATGGGACAGGCGGCGTGCCCGGGCGATGCCGCGCAGATCACCCTTGACCAGGGTCACGCCGGCGCTCTCCATGGCCACGTCCGTACCCGTTCCCATGGCGATCCCCACATGGGCCTGGGCCAGGGCCGGGGCGTCGTTGATGCCGTCGCCGGCCATGGCGACGATTCGCCCCTCGGCCTGTAGCTGCTTGACGATTTCCGCCTTCTGCTCGGGCAGGACCTCCGCATGGACCTGATCCATGCCCAGCTCGCGTGCCACCGCCTCGGCGGTGACCCGGTTGTCGCCGGTGAGCATGACCACCTGAACGCCCTCGTCACGTAGCACCCGCAGGGCGTCGCGGGTCGTGTCCTTGATCGGATCCGCCACGCCGATGAGTCCGGCGAGCCGTCCGTCTATCGCCAGGTACATCACCGTCTGGCCGGCCCTGCGCAGATCATCGGCCTTGCCCTGCAAGGGACCAGCGTCCACCTGCAGGTCCCGCATGAGCTTCAGATTACCGAGGGCCACCTTGCGGTCCTCCACCCGGGCGGTGACGCCCTTGCCGGTAACGGACTGGAAGTCTTCCGCCTTAGACAGGGTCAAGCCACGCTCTTCGGCTCCGCGAACGATGGCCTCGCCCAGCGGATGTTCGCTGGAGCGTTCGACACCCGCAGCGAGACGTAAGGCCGTTGCCGAATCGAAACCTGCGGCAGGTTCCACCGCCAGCAAGCGCGGCTTTCCCTCTGTGAGGGTTCCGGTCTTGTCCACCACCAGGGTGTCCACCTTGACCATGATCTCCAGGGCCTCGGCGTTCTTGATCAGCACGCCCATGGTCGCCCCGCGGCCGGTGCCCACCATGATGGACATCGGGGTGGCAAGGCCCAGCGCACATGGACAGGCGATGATGAGCACGGCGACCGCATTGATCACCGCATGGGCCAGGCGCGGTTCCGGCCCCCACAGGCCCCAGACGATGAGTGTGATGACGGCGATCAGGACCACCGCCGGGACGAAGTAGCCGGAAACGACGTCCACCAGTTTCTGGATAGGGGCGCGCGAGCGCTGGGCCTCGGCCACCATGTGAACGATTTGCGCCAGCAAGGTGTCCGCCCCCACCTTCTCGGCACGCATCAGCAGACCGCCCGTTCCGTTGACTGTCGCGCCGATGAGCCCGTCCCCATCCGTTTTGGTCACGGGGATGGGCTCACCGGTCACCATCGACTCGTCGACGTGACTGTCACCCTCGAGCACGGTCCCGTCCACCGGGATCTTTTCGCCCGGGCGCACGCGCAGCGCATCGCCCGCCTTGACGTGCTCCAATGGGATGTCTTCTTCGGTGCCATCGTCGCGGATGATCCGTGCGGTCTTGGGTGCAAGGCCCAACAGCAATTTGATTGCGGCATTGGTTTGGCTGCGGGCTCGCAGCTCCAAAACCTGTCCCAACAGCACCAGGGCCGTGATCACCGCGGCTGCCTCGAAATAGACGGGCACGACGCCAAAGTCGTTGCGCACCGAGAGCGGAAAGACGCCGGGTGCCAGGGCCGCCACCATGCTGTACACCCAGGCGACGCCGACACCCAGTCCGATCAGGGTGAACATGTTCAGGTGCTGGCTCCGCAACGATTGCCAGCCGCGAAGGAAAAACGGCCATCCCGCCCAAAGCACCACCGGCGTTGCGAATATGAACTCGAGCCAGC